>RFGJ01000289.1 GCA_003696665.1 Gammaproteobacteria bacterium
GATTATCGACGGGTTGCGCAATTGCACGTTGAGTCGGGCTGGGTCAACCCGAACACTTCGGTGAATGAATTTGAAGCCGCGATTCGTACGGTGTGTGAGCCAATATTTGGTCGCCCTTTGGCACAGATTTCATTCGGTAAATTCCTAATGCACCTTTTTCAAGTGGCGCAGCGCTTTGATATGGAGGTTCAGCCACAACTGGTGCTATTGCAGAAGACTTTGCTGTACGTTGAGGGGCTTGGCCGACAACTTTATCCGGAACTGGATCTATGGAAAACCGCAAAACCATTTCTGGAGAATTGGCTGGCCGATCGTATGAGCCCAAAACGTGTCTTACAAACCATACGGCAGGAATGGCCTTATTGGCGTGAGCAGTTGCCGAGCTTGCCGGAGAACATTTGGCATGCATTGACTGCCATCAATACATTGCCTGAGCAGTTGGCGCACACTCAAAAGGCCTTGGAGAAATGGCGTATGGGCGCCCAACTGCGTTCACGAGCATGGTGGCACGGTGCGTTGGCATTCGCGACGGGAACTTTGTCACTGGCGGTGTTATCCGGGCCGTGGTTATGGTTGGGTGGCGCAGTATCGCTCGTGTTTATGATCAAGGCAGGATGGTTGCTCTCGTCAGCAGGCCGTCTGTGATAAGATGGTCAATAGCTTAAGGTTAGGTGGAGGGATGGTATGACAGATTCGGTATTTACCCGCATCATTCGCCGGGAGCTGCCGGCGGACATCGTCTACGAAGATGACAAGGTGATTTGCATCAAGGACATTAATCCCAAAGCCCCAGTTCACCTGCTCTTGATCCCGAAAAAACCGATCATTTCTCTGGCGCATCTGAGCGAGGAGGATGAGGCGTTGATGGGGCATCTGACGCTGCAAATTCCGAAAATTGCGAAAATGGTCGGATTGGATGGCGGGTTCCGAGTCATTGTCAACACTGGGCGCGATGGTGGACAGGAGGTGGACCATTTGCATTACCACATACTGGGCGGCCGTCGCTTTGGTTTTGAATAAGTCAAGAGGTGTGTCATGGGACCGAGCTGGATTCAGATTCTTGTATTGCTGTTAATTGTGGTCATTATCTTCGGCACTAAGCGATTGCGAAGTTTGGGCAGTGATCTTGGCGCCGCCATCAAGGGCTTTAAAAAAGCACTGAACGAGGATGAAGGCGAGGACAAAAATCCGTCTTCGGTATCTGGTCGAGTGATTGACACTGACGCCAAATCTGTCGACAAGACAACTGATCAGAAAGACTGACAGCGCCACGCATGTTTGACATTGGGTTTTGGGAGCTGGTGACCCTTGGGCTAATTGGTCTAATCGTCCTTGGGCCGGATAGACTGCCGGAAGTGGCAAAAACCCTAGGCACGTGGGTGCGTAAGCTGCGTGCACTCAGCCGCTCCATCACCGATGAATTGGAGCGGGAGCTCGAAATTCAAAACCTTCGAGAGGAGCTTGAAGCGAAAAATCGAGCCATCGTTGAGCAGTCTAAGAAACTGGCCGAAGCATTGAGCAAGCCGGTCGAAACCATTACCGAAGAAGAATTCCGCCAACATCAAGCAGACCGTGCAGACAACACGCTGTCAAAAAAGCAGCCGCCATCGGAGGAGCGATCATGAGTCGCATGGCGGACGCTGAGATGCCTTTGGTCGAACACTTGCGTGAATTGCGAACACGGTTATTGCGGGCCGTGGCTTCTATATTGGTGGTTTTTATCATGTTGGCACCGTTTGCCGACCCGCTCTATCAAATGTTGTCTAAGCCGTTACTGGCACATTTCCCTGCGGATGCAAAGCTCATTGCCACAGACGTAGCAGCACCGTTTTTTGCGCCGTTCAAGTTGACGTTGGTTGCTGCCTTTTTTTTGGCTTTGCCGTTTGTCTTCTATGAGTTGTGGCGTTTTGTTGCCCCGGGCTTATATCGCCATGAACGCAAACTGATTGCACCACTGTTGGTGTCGAGTGTTTTGTTGTTCTATTTGGGCGTGGCATTTGCTTATTTTGTGGTCTTCCCGTTGGTGTTCGCATTTTTCACGCAGACCGCCCCGGAAGGGGTGACGGTAATGACCGACATCAGCAGTTATTTGGATTTCACATTGAAATTGTTTTTTGCCTTTGGCCTGGCCTTTGAGATCCCGATCGCGACAGTCTTGCTCATTTGGTCGGGCATTACGTCGGTGGAGAGTTTGCGAAACAAACGACCCTATGTCATTGTCGGCGCTTTTGCGATTGGTATGTTTTTGACGCCACCGGACGCCATTTCTCAGACTTTGCTGGCTGTGCCTATGTGGTTGTTGTTTGAGCTGGGCGTTTGGCTTGGACGTTGGGTGAAACAGGGGAAGGGGGGACATGAAGAATATGAAGGCGACTAGTTTAGTGATTGGCCTGCTTGGACTGATCTTGGCGGCTCCTAGTGTGGCTGATGGTGCTCATATGGCGCAAGCGCTACAGGTTTGTGCCAAGATCGAGCGCGATTTGGATCGTCTGGATTGCTATGATCGGCTTGCTAAGCAGACGTCAAAAACTTTGACCGCCACGCCAGCACCATCGACGCCAACGCGGGATCATAAGCGCGATTTGGTGGTCAGTGGCGAGCAAGCTTTCGGTATGGAACGCCAACTCGAACAGCAAACACCGGACGAAATAACAAGCCGTATCATTGGTGAATTTCATGGCTGGAATGGCAAGACAATTTTCCGGCTGGAAAACGGTCAGGTCTGGCAACAGTCCAACTCAGGCCGCGTGGTCTACCATGCCAACAACCCAAAGGTAACGATCAAAAAAGGCTTTTTCGGAAGCTACCGATTGTATGTCGAAGGGTTGAATGCGTCGGTCGCTGTCCGTCGCATCAAATAGAGAATATGCGCCATGGTGATTTCTGCGCGTTGGCTACGCTGGGGCCTGAATTTGTGGCCACCCTATCTATTTAGCGGAATACACGTCGAACGGTTAGATCAGGACTACCGTTATGCACGTGTCAGGCTATCGCTTCGGTTTTATAACCGAAACTATGTCGGCACGCACTATGGTGGTAATTTGTTCTCGATGACAGATCCGTTCTATATGCTCATGTTGCTTCACCGTTTGGGTCGGGATTTTATTGTCTGGGATCTGAAAGCGTGCATTCGTTTTCGCGCGCCAGGGCGAAGCCATGTGTGGGCTGAATTCCACTTACCGGATGAAAGAGTGGAGGCAATTCGTGCTCAAGCCTTGACGGAAGGTCGAGCCAATCCCAGTTTTCACATTGAAATCAAGGACGCCAGTGGGATGCTCATCGCAGAAGTTGATAAAACACTTTATGTCAGACCCAAAAATCGAACCGCTCATTGACATCGGCGTGAATTTGCTCAGTCGGCGCTTTGTCGCTGATGTGGACGATGTGGTCGAACGTGCGCTGGCGGCTGGTGTGGTCGCAATGGTGGTCACCGGGACCGACATTGACACTTCACGCCAAGCACCAAAGCTATGTGAACGTTGGGAAGGATGTTTATTTCACACGGCGGGTTGTCATCCGCACCATGCGGACAGCATGTCAGAGGCGGATTGGCAGCAGTTAGAAACCTTGTTTGATACGTCTCCCCACCTTGTCGCAGTGGGAGAATGCGGCCTAGATTATCATCGAAACTTTTCGTCACCGGACAATCAGCGCCAAGTGTTTGCGCGACAGTTAGCGCTGGCGGCGAAGCATCGCAGGCCAGTATTTGCCCACCTGAGAGAGGCAAGCGATGATTTTCTCGCCATCGTCAAGGAATACCGTCCCGAATTGGTGGGCCTGTGTGTCCATTGTTTTACCGATGGCCCAGACGTATTGGAAGTTTTGCTTGACCTAGATTGTGACATCGGCGTGACGGGATGGATCTGTGATGAACGGCGTAACCATGCGCTCACGCAAGCAATAGGCCTTATTCCTGACGGTCGGTTAATGCTGGAGACAGATGCGCCCTATCTGTTACCGAGAAATTTACCAAACAAACCGAAAAATGGGCGAAACGAACCATGTTTTTTGCCCCATATTTGTCGTGAAGTGGCGAAGCTGCGCAGGCAGCCTGCCGATGCTGTGGCGCGTATCACCACAGAAAACGCCATGCGTTTTTTTCATCTCAATGTGGATGAGGAGTCCGATGCATGAAAAAAAATCAATTTGCTTTATTGGGGCAGCGTCGATTTTTTCCTTTTTTTTCGGCCCAGTTTTTAGGGGCGTTTAACGACAATGTCTTCCGCGTTGCTCTGGCGACATGGCTCGTCTATATTTATTTCGAAGGCGAAAAAGCAACTGCAAGTACTTGGATCAACGTTGCGCAAGCCCTGTTTATCCTGCCGTTTTTTTTGTTTTCAGCAACTGCAGGCCAGTTGGCGGACAAATATGACAAGGCCACCGTAATTCGTTGGGTCAAAGCGGCCGAGATTGTGATTATGGCCTGCGCTGCGCTGGCATTTTGGCTGGGTTCACCCGTTTGGCTCGTGGCCCTATTGTTTCTGATGGGGACGCAGAGCGCTTTTTTTGGGCCGGTGAAATATTCCATCCTGCCACAACATTTAAATGATCATGAGCTGCTAGGTGGTAACGCGTTGGTGGAGACGGGCACTTTTCTTGCCATCCTCGGTGGCACCATGCTGGGCGGATGGGCTATCGGACTCGCCGACGGTCGTCATTTGGTTGGGCTGTTGTTGCTGTCATTTGCGATCATGGGCTGGGTCGCGGCATTGTGGATACCTTCGGCACCTTCGCTGACGCCGGAATTGAAGGTCAATTGGAATTTCTTCACGGAAACGGCGCGTGTGTTGCGCGATGCCAAAAAGAACCGAGTTGTCTTTGATTCGATTCTGGCCATTTCTTGGTTTTGGTTTTTCGGATCGGCGCTTATCACTCAGATGCCAGCCTACGCCAGTCAGTTTCTGGGCGGTGACAACAGCGTCTTTATTGGATTGTTGGCCATGTTTTCCATTGGCATAGCCATTGGTTCATTGTTGTGTGAACGACTATCGGGCCGACGTGTAGAAATAGGGCTTGTGCCGCTTGGCGCCCTTGGTTTGAGCTGGTTAAGTGCTCAACTGGCATGGGTGACGCCCATGTCGAAGGCGGGCGATGCGGCGTTAGTAAGCCTATCGGCTTTCTTGTCGATGGCCAGTGGTTGGCCTGTGTTTCTCTCGGTGCTGGGTATTGGTGTTTTTGGTGGCTGGTTCATTGTGCCGTTATATGCGTTGGTACAACAACGCAGCGATGCTGCGGCACGCTCGCAGGTGATCGCCGCCAACAATATCCTGAATGCGGGCTTTATGGTGGTGGCAGCGGGACTTGCCATCGTGTTGTTTGCGTTTGGGGCAACCATCCCTGATTTGTTCCTCGTGGTTGCGCTGCTCAACGCGCTCGTCGCGTTGTATATCTTTTGGCGTGTTCCGGAGTTTGTCGTCCGCTTTATTATTTGGATCTTATTACATTTTGTTTATCGCGTGCGGCACCAAAATCTCGATGTCATCCCAACGGAAGGGCCTGCGGTGTTGGTGGCCAATCATGTTTCTTTTGTTGACGCCTTGTTGATTGCCGGATTTGCCAACCGGCCCGTCGTGTTTGTCATGGATCATCGGATATTTAAGCACCCTATACTGGGTTGGTTTTTTCGGATGGCGAAAGCCATTCCCATCGCGCCGGCCAAGGAAGACCCTGAGATCAAGGCGCAGGCGTTTGAAAAAATATCTGAAGCCCTACGATCAGGCGAGTTGGTCATGATTTTTCCGGAGGGGAAAATCACGTATGATGGTGACATCAATCCTTTCCGGCCGGGGATTGAAGAAATTATACGGCGCGATCCTGTCCCAGTGATACCCATGGCAATACGTGGCATGTGGGGAAGCTGGTTTTCCCGAGCGGGTGGGGCCGCGATGAGAGGGCTGCCAAGACACTGGTTGAGACATGTCGAAATTGTTGCAGGGGATCCGGTATCGCCGGACGTGGTCTCCGCAAAAGGATTGGAGGGCATGGTGAAAACACTGCGTGGTGCACAAAAATAAAGGGGCGAAAATGAACGACTGGACACAACTTTTTTGGATATTTTTGTTTATCTCGATGATGCAACCCGCGTTGCGTCAAAGGATGCTCGAGTCGGAGCGTGTTCGCGCCATTCGTCGGTTTGAAAAAAAACGACAGTCTCGCGTGATCACCTTGGTGCATCGCCAAGAAAGCATGGGGTTTCTTGGTTTTCCGTTGGTTCGTTTTATTAACATTGAAGATTCGGAGGAGATTTTACGAGCCATTCGGATGACCGATGACGATATGCCCATTGACATTATATTGCACACCCCCGGTGGACTTGTGCTGGCCGCCGAACAAATTGCCCGTGCGTTGCAGATGCACCCAGCCAAGGTCACCGTATTTATCCCACACTATGCGATGAGTGGCGGCACTCTGATTGCGCTTGCCTGCGACGAAATCGTAATGGACCCACAAGCAGTGATGGGGCCGGTAGACCCACAATTAGGACAGCGGCCAGCGGCCTCTATCGTTCGTGTCGTGGAGGCCAAGCCAATCGATAAGGTTGACGATAGCACACTGATTGAGGCGGATGTGGCTCGAATGGCACTCAAGCAACAGAAAACACAGGTCAAAAACCTACTGAAAGAACGTTATGACGAAACGCAGGCCGAATCCTTGGCGGAGCGGTTGACACAAGGATACTATACGCATGATTATCCCATAGGGGTGGAAGAGGCAACCGCACTCGGGCTCAAAATTTCAACCGAATTTCCAAGAGAAGTGCACGAAATCATGGCGCTGTACCCCCAACCCCAGAATAAGCGGCCCTCCGTGGAATACATACCGGTACCCTATGAACGGCATGGGAGCGGGGGAAAGCAGGGCCGATGAATACTAAACCATCCAGAGGGAGGTAAGCCGATGTCGCGATGGCTATTTTATGTGTTTTTATTGACAATCGTGGGCTGTACGGATTCGAAAGAGCAAAACAACCCTGACAACGAAACGGCCAATGAACCTTTCGCGTCCACTTATCAGCCAGCGCCGAGCGGCAGCTGGGTGGTACGAGATGCCCATATTCTCACAGGAACAGGGAGCGAATTGCATGATGCCGACCTTTGGGTGAAAGACGGCAAAATTCAAGCGATTGGGAAAGATCTCACGGTTGATGATGGGACGCTTGAGATTGATGGACGTGGTCGTTGGCTGACGCCGGGACTGATCGATGTCCACTCTCATCTTGGCGTGTATCCTGCACCGGAAACGCCCGCCCATGCCGACGGCAACGAAATGACCAGCCCGGTGACTCCCGATGTCTGGGCCGAGCACTCAATCTGGCCACAAGATCCACAGTTTGACTTGGCGCGTGCCGGTGGTGTGACGACGCTGCAAATTTTGCCCGGTTCCGCCAACCTGTTTGGCGGCCGCGGTGTCACCGTCAAGAACGTGCCTTCCCTGACTGTTCAGGGCATGAAGTTTCCGGGCGCGCCGTACAGTCTGAAGATGGCGTGTGGTGAGAATCCCAAACGGGTCTATGGCAGCCGAAAACAACCGCCTTCGACGGCAATGGGTAATATGGCTGGCTATCGAAAAGCTTGGATCGATGCCAAAGAATATCAGCAGAAATGGAAAAAATATCGAGAAGCAGTTGCCAAGGGTGATAAAGAAGCTGAGCCACCCAAGCGTGATTTGGCCATGGAAACACTGGTGGGCGTGCTCGAAGGCAAGATCCTCGTCCATAACCATTGCTACCGCGCGGACGAGATGAAACAGATGATCGATTTGGCGAAGGAATTCGGTTACAAGATCACCGCGTTTCATCATGCCGTGGAGGCCTACAAGGCTGCCCCAATGCTGGCTAAAGAAGGCATCTGCGCAGCGGTCTGGGCCGACTGGTGGGGGTTCAAGCAAGAAGCGTTCGACATGGTGCGCGAGAATCTTGCGATGGTCGATGCCGCTGGCGCGTGCGGCGTGATTCATTCAGATGATCCGGTGGGCGTCCAACATCTTAATCAAGAAATTGCGAAAGCGATGGCGGCCGGTCGGAAAATGGGGCTGCACATTACCAAGGCTCATGCCATCCAGTGGGCGACCTTGTTTCCTGCAAAAGCGCTTGGCATTGACAAGGTGACGGGCAGTCTTGAGGTCGGTAAAAATGCGGACGTCGTCTTGTGGGATGGCGACCCGTTCAGTGTGTACACTCACGCAGAAAAAGTTTGGATTGATGGTGTCCTTCAGTATCAGCGAGGCGACAAGCCAAGAAGCGATTTTTATCTAGGACTGAAGGATGTATCGGAGGCGCTGCAATGAGAACGTTATTGGTAATGTTAAGTTTGCTCTGGGGCACAGCGCAAGCGACTGACTGGGTGATCAAAAACGCGACGGTTCACTGGCCAAATGGTGAAAAAACCGTCAACACCCATCTGTTGATACGGGACGGTGTGTTGGTGGCGGCAGGGCCACAAATCGATGTGCCAAAAGGGGCGAAACAAATTGAAGGCGAGAGCCTGCATGTCACCGCAGGACTTTTCAATGCCAACACCCACATTGGCCTTGAGGAAGTGTCTTTGGTGAATGACACGGTGGACTTTGCCGCTGAAAACGACTTGGTGACGGCTTCCTTGCGCGTGGCTGACGCTTTTAATCCTTCGTCCGCGACGGTGTTACACAACCGGACACAAGGCATCACCCATGCACTGATCCTACCTGAAGCGGGCGGCAGCTTGATTGCTGGCCAAGCCGCTTTGGTCAATCTGAGTGCGTCGCGCCATAGCGTCGAAAAGCAGACTGTCGGTGTGGTGGTCAGCCTTGGTCAGACAGGCAAGAAGCTGGCGGGGGGATCTCGCGCAGCGGCGATGGCCTTGTTGCGCGAAGCGCTAATGGACGCGAAGGACTATGCACGCCATAAAGAGGATTACCAACGGCGCGCGCGCCGCGACTATCAACTGTCTCGTGCTGACTTGGAAGCGCTGGAACCAGTGGTCACTGGTCAGCTACCGCTGATTGTACGAGTGCATCGAGCCTCTGATATTCTCACCGTATTGGATTTGGCAAAAACCATGGACATTCGCATTGTCCTTCTGGGGGCCGAGGAGGGTTGGCGTGTGGCCGACGAAATTGCCAAAGCGAAGGTGCCAGTGATTATTGACCCAACGGCCAACACGCCTGCGTCCTTTGAGCGGCTTGGCGCCAGATCAGATAATGCCACCTATCTGCATAAGGCAGGGGTGACCTTGCTCTTTACCGGGATCGGCTGGCAGACAACACACAATGCCTTTTTAGTGCGTCAGGCGGCAGGCAATGCGGTTGCCAATGGCTTGCCTTATAACGCGGCGATGGCTGCCATGACGAGCAATTTGTGGAAGGTTTTTGGCGGTCATGGCGCGGGACTTCAGTTAAATCGTCCAGCGGATCTGGTGGTCTGGGATGGTGACCCGCTCGAAGTGACAACAGAGGTTGAGGCTGTTTTTCTTGACGGACAAGTCATTCCGCTGGTGTCCCATGCCACTTTGTTGCGTGATCGCTATGCGGAACGCTATCAGCTGATTCACAATTCAACCAACTAATTGACAACGTTCGGCCGGCGTCTTTGCTGGCCGAACGTCTTATGCGCGTAGGCGTTCGACGTGATCTTGCAGTCTTCGTAGCGCGGCCCGATACAAGGCTTCTGCACTTTCTCCGGTGAGACAGGCGATGCCCCACGCCAGATTTTCTGCCACTGTGAGAAATTTATGTAGTCCCTGTCGATATAGGCCATTGATCGCACGAGCAATTCGGTCTGCATCGGCTTCAGTGCAATCATATAAAATGACCGCAAATCGATTATCGTGGATTCTGGCGACAAAGTCGGAGCATCGGGTCCGGTGACGAAGCAGATGTCCGAGTGTTTGCACCACTCGGTTGGCGCCAGCTTCGCCCCGCTCCGTTCGTATATGATCGAGTTGCCATATCTCAAAACACAGCAGTGCAAAGCCAACGCCATCACGGGCGGCACGAGAAGTAGATGCGGCAAGGGTTTGCATGAAACTTTCGTAATTCGGGAGGCAGGTGAGCTCGTCGCGGACACGAATTTCGCGCGTTTGCCGAAACAGGGCTGCCCGGTGAAGTACTGTTGATACGAGTTTCTCAGCAGAGATCGGCTTTTCGATGAAGGTATCTCCGGTCACGGATGAAAGGCTTTGATGGGGATGCTCTGCTTCAGCTGAAACAAAAATAATTGGAATGGTTCGGGTTTCTGGAAACTGCCGCAAAACAGCGGCCAACTCAAGGCCATTGCAACCAGGGAGTTGCATGTCCATTAGGATGACTTCTGGCTGAAATTGCCGACAAGTGTCAAGCAGAAGTTCTGGGCGGTCAATCCACTCCGCCTCCATGCCGACTTTGCGGAGGAGACGAAGACAGAAGGTGCCTTGCGATTTTGAATCCTCGACCACCAAAGCGCGGAGCGGATCATCGTTGATGGGTGCGGCAATACGATCGAGGTAAAGCAGTAGCTGATAGTCATCCAGAGGTGTCAAGAACAAGTCTTCGCCACCTGCCCGCACACATTTCAAACGGTTTTCGAGGGTGTCGCGCGGCGCATAAAAAACGGCTCTCAAATGATGGCTTTGTATAAACTCGTGCACCATCGCCAAATCATCGGATTCGGGTAACGGCATCACCATGAGTTGTGGGCGACGTGCCGTGATTTCAGCTTGTGCATCACCAAGATGATCAAATACATGGAGCTGATAACCAAATAACGACAAGCTTTCTGAAAGCGAGTCGATCGATGAATCGCTGGTGACAATATAGATTGGATGCTCGGATGAAGGCGTCAAGCGCGCCAAGAGCGATTCCGGCAAATCGGGCTCCTCTTCCTCCGTTTTGGTGGGAACCGGAGTGGAGTGCTGTGAGGTTGATATTTTCGGGAGCGGTAAGATATTTTTGTTTTCCAGATACGAGGTGATTATCTCAACAAAATGTTGGATTTCGGTTTCCTCTGGTGTGGTCAATTGCTCTGCCGCGTGGTTGATTGTTGCCTGTAACCCGCCAAGTGCTTCCGCAATCGAGTCGTAGCCGAAACGTTCTGCACCTCGCAATATCATGTCAATGTGCTGATGGACACGATGAAACACATCTGCCGGCCAATTCTGTTCGAAACCCTGCTCAACCAAAGCAATGCACTGCTTAAGGCGAGGCCCAAGACGGCGCGAAAATAGCGCCGCCAATTGTTTTTCCGCATGTGAAAGGTGTTCTGTCATAGAGGATCCATGGTTGAACGATGACGATTTGCCCCAACATAGGGGAGTACCTAAGAAATACAGTATAGACAAAACAGGGAGCCGCCAATGCCAATTTTGCTGATCCTCATGATGTGGACATTGCTCGAAATCGCCGTCTTCGTCAAAGTTGGTGCGTATTTAGGTGCGTTCGGCGTTGTGGTCATGACCTTACTGACGGCAATGGTCGGTATCGCGGTGGTACGTCTACAAGGTTTGAGCTTGCTGAAAACCATGCAGGACGACTGGCGGCATGGGCATGATGTGATGGAGGCGACGCTAGATGGCGGCCTACTACTTTTGGGTGGTTTTCTGATGCTGGTGCCTGGTTTTGTGTCTGATGTGTTGGGCGCGTTCTTGCTCATTCCATGGATGCGCCACTGGCTTGTCGGGGCCAATCGCCGTGAGCGATTGAATCGGTGGGGACGGACGATTGTGATTCAAATTCGACGACCCGACGATCCGTGGTAAAAAAATTGTCTTGACCCTCTTGAAATCCATTTTGACATCCCCATATAGCGGGTACCAAGCGGAAGGTCCGCAACTTGAAACACTGAGACATTCAGCAGGAGAGAGGTGCTATGAGCATTCGTCCATTACACGATCGCGTTGTTGTTCGACGTTTGGAAGAAGAACGCAAATCCGCTGGCGGCATTGTGTTGCCAGACAGTGCGGCTGAAAAGCCGAGTAAAGGTGAAGTCATTGCCGTCGGTAACGGCAAAATTTTGGACAACGGCGAAGTGCGCGCGTTGGACGTGAAAGTTGGTGACAAGGTGCTGTTCGGTAAGTATTCCGGCACCGAAGTCAAGATCGATGGCGAAGAGCTGCTCGTCATGCGTGAAGACGACATTATGGCCATCATCGAGTAACCAACTAACTTAAAAGAATTCTAGGAGAGTGGAACCATGGCAGCAAAAGACGTACGTTTTTCTGATGACGCCCGTGCCCGCATGGCGAAAGGCGTAAATATTCTAGCGGATGCGGTGAAAGTGACCTTGGGCCCCAAAGGCCGTAACGTCGTACTTGAGAAAAGCTTTGGCGCTCCCACCATCACCAAAGATGGTGTTTCTGTTGCCAAAGAAATCGAGCTGGAAGACAAATTCGAAAACATGGGCGCCCAGATGGTCAAAGAAGTGGCGTCTCAAACCTCCGACAATGCCGGTGACGGCACCACCACGGCAACCGTGTTGGCGCAAGCCATTGTCAATGAAGGTTTGAAAGCGGTGGCCGCTGGCATGAACCCGATGGATCTCAAGCGTGGTATTGACAAAGCTGTCACTGCTGCGGTTGAAGAGCTGAAGAAACTGTCAGTGCCTTGCAAAGACAGTAAAGCCATTGCTCAGGTCGGCACGATTTCTGCCAACTCAGACGCCAGCATCGGTAACATCATTGCCGAGGCGATGGAAAAGGTCGGCAAAGAAGGCGTGATCACCGTTGAAGAAGGCAGCGGCCTTGAGAATGAACTGGAAGTTGTTGAGGGTATGGAGTTCGACCGTGGCTATCTATCGCCATACTTCATCAACAACCAAGAAAATATGACGGCAGAACTTGATAACCCTTATGTTCTGCTGGTTGACAAGAAAGTTTCGGCAATCCGTGATCTGTTGCCGATTCTTGAGCAAGTGGCCAAGTCTGGTAAGCCTTTGTTGCTGATCGCCGAAGACGTTGAAGGCGAAGCATTGGCAACATTGGTGGTCAACAACATGCGCGGCATTGTGAAAGTGGCCGCTGTGAAGGCGCCTGGCTTTGGTGACCGTCGTAAAGCCATGTTGCAGGACATTGCCATCTTGACCGGCGGTACGGTCATTTCTGAAGAAGTTGGTCTGACACTGGAGAACGCAACGCTTGAACAACTCGGTCAAGCCAAGCGCGTGGTGGTCAGCAAGGAAACTACGACCATCATTGATGGCGCAGGCAAGAGCGAAGACATTGAAGCGCGTGTCAAGCAAATTCGTAAGCAAATTGAAGAAACCACTTCTGACTACGACCGTGAAAAACTGCAAGAACGCGTTGCGAAACTGGCTGGTGGCGTAGCTGTCATCAAAGTTGGTGCCGCGACCGAAGTTGAGATGAAAGAAAAGAAAGCACGCGTTGAAGACGCGCTGCACGCGACTCGTGCTGCGGTTGAAGAAGGAGTTGTCCCCGGTGGTGGTACCGCGCTGATTCGCGCTCTGAACGCCATCAAAGATCTCAAGGGTGACAACGAAGACCAAACCGTGGGCATCCGCATTGCGTTGCGTGCAATGGAAGCTCCGCTTCGTCAAATCGTCTCGAACGCTGGCGGCGAGCCTTCAGTGGTAGTCGAGCGAGTCAAGAACGGTGAAGGTAACTTCGGTTTCAACGCAGCGACTGGTGAGTTTGGTGACATGATCGAAATGGGCATCCTTGACCCGACCAAGGTCACCCGCAATGCGCTGCAAAACGCAGCCTCTGTCGCTGGCTTGATGATCACCACCGAAGCGATGGTGGCTGAGTTGCCGAAGGAAGAAAAACCTGCCGCTGGTGGCATGGGCGACATGGGCGGCATGATGTAATTGTCCCCAAACGGTAAAAGCGGCTCTTCGAGCCGCTTTTTTGTTTGCCCAGCGAAGCTGGCAAACCCGGCAGGCTGAAAGAAGCCTGCGTCGCCCCGACTGAGGGGAAGACAATCCGAATGGCAAGGGCGTTGCTGGCCA
>RFGJ01000290.1 GCA_003696665.1 Gammaproteobacteria bacterium
AGCTTCCAGAATAGCCCGCCATAGTTCAGCGTCGGTTGGCCACTGGCGTTTACTGCCGTAATCGTCAGTTGCGGGTTCTGGCCGCTGGCGAAACCAATCACTTGATCCTGATAGCTAAACGAACAGGTCCATGGCGATTGAGCATTGCGAAGCGTCGGCGTGTTGTCGGTCACCACAAAACGGTGCGGAATAAAGCGGCCCACATTACCGGATTCTGTGCCCAGAACATTGCCCGTACCGAGATAATCGCCATCTTGGATATCCGCCTGCAAACGGATAATGCCGACCTCGTCAAACGCCACATTGGTCGCAGTGAACACACCCGGGCCTGTCCTGACCAATGCTGTCCCATTGGTCAACTGTCCGGCCACCGAACCATTTCGGCCGCCGACCGGGGCCACGAGCTGACTGGAACGCACTCGTGGCACTTCTGGCGTATTTTCCAAACCAAAACTGGGGGTGATGCTGCCTTCGGCATCCAGGGCAGTCACAGTGACGGTAAACGGCTCGCCCGCGCGACGAAACACCGGACCGTTTTCATCGGCCGCTGCCGGATTGCCAGAGACTGTCACTTGTAAATCGGCAGGTCGCACAACGAAGGGATTGCTGGCGCCGCGAAGTTCATGGCCGACGCCTGCGTAGGTCGTGATATCTTTTACATTTAACTGAATCTGCCCCACATCTTTGTATTTCACTAACAATTGCGCCTGCCCATTCACAAAATTGACATTTTGCGGAGTGCTTGCGGCCTCGCTATTGGCGATGGCGCTGCCATCGATGGTCGGCACCAATGTCCCTGCGGTCGGGTTCTGATAGTCAACCCACCAATTCAGCGCATGCGTCCCGGTGTAGGACTCGATCACGCCACATTGCGGGTCTGTCGGCGTTTGCCCATAGGCTGTCAGGTAAATCGGGAAATTTGTGCCTGCGGTTTGTGTGTTGATGGGTTGATTGATAGGATTCGGCGGAGGATTGCTCACCGGCGAACCCGTGATGATAAACCCGCTCGCCGCCCAGTCAAGCAGACCTTCCGTATCGTCATCCACGATGGCAGAATTGCTTTGCAAGGTTGCCGAAATATTGATAGGCGTGGCGCCTTCCCGATAAGTGAGGGCAAACTGCGCCGTGCCAGCATCCGATGCGGCGTAAGTGTACGTGGCGATCCCATCATCCGGCGTGGCGTCACTGAACGTCCCTGCACCGCTGACCAATGACCATGTGCCACGGCCAGTTCCGGTATTGAGCACAACGGTTTGCGTAAAATTGCCAATGACCAGATCACTGGCATCCCTTGCGGACACCGTGACGACCTCATCCAGACAATACAGGCCGAAGTTGTCATGGCTTATTTTGAAATGATCAATGGCGACCGTACACGGATGGGTTTCATTCATG
>RFGJ01000291.1 GCA_003696665.1 Gammaproteobacteria bacterium
GCCGTATGGGAGCTTCGGCAATGGCGCGGCGATGCGGGTATCTCCGGCTGGCTTTCTTGCCAAATCCCTGGAAGAAGCCTGGGCCATGAGCGACCGGGTCACTCAGGTGACGCACAATCATCCGGAAGGGTTGAAGAGGGCGCGTGCGACGGTGACCGCGATCGTGCTGGCCCGGCAGGGAGCGAACGCAGAGGCCATCAGCAACGAGATTGCACAGCGATTCGGTTACGACATGGGTCGCTCGGTGGATGAAATCCGCCCCGGCTACCGGTTTGACGAAACCTGCCAGCGCACGGTACCGGAGGCGCTGATCTGCGCACTGGAAGCTGAGGGTTTCGAGGATGCGGTGCGCAATGCCGTCTCGCTGGGTGGTGATGCGGATACGCTGGCGGCGATCGCGGGCGCGGTGGCCGAGGCTCGGTTCGGCGTGCCCGAATCCATTGCCTCCAAGACCCAACGTCTGCTGCCAGCTGAAATACTCGACGTGCTGGATGAAATGTATGGAGGCTAAATCGATCCTCAGCCTTTGCAGCACTACCCGCCTCACCTGGGCCGTGAATGACCTAGAACAGTATCGCTCGACGGCATACGTTTATTTCATATATTTATTATTCTTATTATATATTGATGTTTCTTGTGCTATTATGATACCATGAAAAATGGTGAATATACCTTTTGGTATATATCTCAATGTGTTATAGCTATATTTTTTGGCTTATAGAATTTGCCTTCCAAACTTTTCTGTTGACACACAATGTTGCTATAGTTAAACTCTTGCCATCCGATACTGGATGGAATGATTAATTTATCCCACCCATTAGACCGAAAGAGAGATTTAATGGGATAAATACATGGCAGGATGCGACACAGCATCAGCACCGACCCGAAGACCCATTTCGGCCGGTGAAGAAAATGCCTGTATACACATGTGAATATGCGATGCAAAGCGCAGAAATGCATCGCAACTGGTTTGGTCATGGGTCGCCCCAACCAGAACAAAGTTTATCGACCCATTATGGGTCAATGATGGGTGGCGCGGGTTCCCTCGGAATTGCGCTCCACTGAAGTGACCACCATAGGTGAGCACTTGGGCCTGGGGCTGACAAAGTCGTCAGGCTTTTGACTGCAAGAAGACGCAGCAGCGCCGAATGCGCTGCTGCGATCGAAGAAGAGAAACGATGGACCTGCGCTGTCCAGTCGTTTCCCTGGATGGCCCATCGGACATCCGGTCATCAGCCAGCCTATTCGGCAATACCCCATTTTGGGTGCCGCCGGATCGGCCACCAACCGACACACTCGATGTCGGCTCGATATTACAAATGCTCGAAGCAATGTCCGAGCAATTTGTCTCTCTAGATGGCATTTGATTGCCATCCAGCAAGCGATCCTATGCCATATCAATGGCGTCGGTTCTAAGCATTTCTTATCCATCTGCTAATTTCGGAAATCGAAATTTTGGAGTTCAGTTAAATGAATGAGGAGAGATTGCTATTTGATAGTGTTATTTTTCAAGTTGCGCCCAGGCTAGTTATTGAAGACTGTGACATTGTTGCTATTCCATGTTCCAAAATTATTGGAGCAAATACATTCAATCTTACTAGCAGCAACAAGATGCGTTTCATTCAAGTGTTCCCCGCTCCCATCGCTATCAAGACCAGCGATGCTCGATATGAATTATTGCCACCTGCCGCCATATGGGAACCCAGGATAAACGGGACCTCTGCTAGCCATATCATTTGCACCCTTTTGCCTCAAACCTTAAAGCAGGAAATAATTATGATCATAAAGGATTTGATATTCACCATTTATAGCAATCATACATTCATTAAACGAAGGGAAATCTGGGATAAATGTAAATACAATAACCATACCAAAGAAGCTTTTGAGCGCGCATTTGGATACCCGCCAAACATGCAGGCGCTTCGAAAGATTCTTGGGCAGAACTTCTATGCCAAATCTCCCGAACGAACGATATCCACAAAAAACAGTAAATTAGATAAGGTAATTTCGAAGAATCACGAAAATTTTTATCTGGCCGAGCAGATCTGGGATCGATTTGCAAAGGATCGAGATATACCAAAATTCAGAGACTTGATATTAAATGCTCCTGACAGCCAACTTGCTCGAAGGGTTGAATGGCTTATCCATCAGTGCCTAGAAAACAACGACCTAGAGGCAACCTGGCAAAGGATTCAGAACAAATTGGCCAGCAAGGAAGGTGCATCCAATGAAAAATAATGAACCAATTCACCAGAAGTCGCGCATGAAATTGGGCTGATTTTTTTTCCCAAGTAACATCTCTGCAAGGAGAAAAAAGGCCATAGAAAAACTTTGCGCATTGATTCTTCCACCACCTAGATATGACGAGTTTGAAAGAGGTATCAGGTGGCTAACAGACATGTGTCAGAAGCATCCAAATAAACTGATGCAAGTGTTTGATTCCTTCCAGCAGCACGTGGAGCAAATCAGGGGGCTATGAATGTCAAATAATGCAACTAAAGCCATCCACCCAACCATCGTGGTTAGAAATGCAACAAACGTAGCCCAACAAATGCCAATCTCTGCTGGCGATCAGCAAGAGTTGGAGAAGCTTTGCTCATTTCTTCTCCCTCCTCCGGATGAGAAATGGATCCGTTGCGGTTTATACTGGATGGATCAGATGAATATTATTCAGGAGCTGATTCATTCGGAAAAAACACACTATCTAGAAAAACCAACCCGCCGAAGCATCTCCAAACCACATGGGCTGGGACGAGAATATCCGGTCTTTTATGCGGTGTGGAAATTCTCCACGGCCAATCACGCAAACGGAATCATGGTTGGGAAGCTATGCCTGATCTTCCTACGGAAGTGCCACGAAGTTCTCGGCCACAGCGACAAAATCACGCCCTCCACTTATTACTCTCATGTGCTCGCGCTCCGAGACACTTTGCTGTCGCTCGCTGATGGGGATGTATTATCTGGAAGCGACTCAACTATGGACAAGATTGTTAATTTCATCTTGAGGCAATTTCCGGAAATCGCCAATGAAGCCTGCGAGCAAGAAAAGATTGCCACTACAAAAGCTCGGGTTTGTCTCGCAATCTTGTCGGGCGAACTGAAAATTGGTGTCCCGCAAAAAAATCGTGGCCATTCCTCTTTTCAAGGCAAGACAAGAGGCCGTCGAATAACAGAACTAGTCCGATCCCAAGAAAGCGGAATGCCGGACAACATATCGGTTACAGTTTCGTTCTCTGATGATGAGGATGAGGAGGAACCGCGGGATCAACAATCTGGGGTGGCCAAAACCGTACAGCGGGAATCTCCCCGGTCTGGCTCGCGGCTTTCTCGCTCCGACGACCGCCGACAGCTTAGAACGCGTTTACAATCCATCGCGGCCCGGAATGTCCGAGCCATCACAGACCCTAACTGCCTGCACATTCCCGTTCTGGCATGGTTTCTCGGCCAGCTGATCCAAACTGATCGAACACTGTTTTGCTTCTGCTGGCTGTTAGTGACAACAGGCATCTCACCTGATCGC
>RFGJ01000292.1 GCA_003696665.1 Gammaproteobacteria bacterium
ACAAAAAGGAGGCATTGGGCTGCGCGGGCCTGGTGAAACGCAGCTTGAAACGGACCGACGACTGATTCGTGAGCGGATGCGGTGGATTCAGGCACGATTAGAACGGGTCACTCGTCAACGCGAGCAAGGCCGACGTGGCCGCAAAAGAGCGTCGCTTCCGACTGTCGCCATTGTCGGCTACACCAATGCGGGAAAATCCACTTTGTTTAATCGGCTCACACAAGCCGACGTGTATGCCGCGGATCAATTATTCGCGACATTGGACCCTACGTTGCGGAAAATCCATTGGTCAGAAACCGGCCCCTTTATCTTAGCTGATACCGTAGGTTTTATTCGGCACCTGCCTCATGATTTGGTGGCCGCGTTTCGTGCCACCTTGGAAGAAACGCGGGAAGCGCAGTTACTATTACATGTGATTGACGCGTCAGATCCGCGACGCGACGAAAATATCGAGCAAGTTGAACAAGTGCTGGACGAAATTGGCGCTGAGACGGTGCCTAGGATACGCATTTACAATAAGATCGATCGACTGGCGTCGATCGAAGCAAAATGGCGTGATGCCGAGCCGCCAGAGGAGCCATCGGTGTGGCTGTCGGCGAAAACCGGCAAGGGACTGTCCCTGCTTAAAGAGGCCATTGTTCGTGGGCTTGGGGACACCATCGTTGATCTCAAACTTAAGTTACCGCCTGAAGCAGCTCGTATTCGCGCTCGACTGTACCAACAACAGATGATCATCTCCGAAACAGTGGCCGATGATGGTTCGTCATTGTTGCATGTGCGATCTTCGAAAGTGGCGTGGGAACGTCTGCGCCAGAAAGAGGAGGTCGACTTCAATGCTTTTATGGCCTAGGATGTGAGCAATTTTAACGAGGGGAAATTCAATGCCTTGGAACAAACCTGATGACAAAGATCCGTGGAGCCATTCACCAAAGAATGATGGTCCACCTGAACTCGATAAGTTGATAAGCCAATACTGGCGGAAACTGACCGGTGGTGGTAAGCCGGGCGCCGGTCGCGGCAATAAGGGCTTGGGGCCTTGGCCATTTATCATCGTTGCCATCGTGATTTGGGCCCTCAACGGCATTTATACGGTAAAAGAGCAAGAGCGCGCGGTGATCTTGCGTTTTGGCGCTTTTGACCGTATTGAGATGCCCGGACTTCACTGGTTGCCGCCAGGCATTGATCGAAAGATTCTCGTGGACGTGACAAGTATCCGTAGCCATCAAATCCATGGAGAAATGTTGACCAAAGGCGAAAATATCGTCTTGGTCGATGTTGGCGTGCAATATCGAGTCGAAGATCCAGAAGCCTATATTTTCAGTCTCACCGACCCCGATCTCACGGTAAAAAGTGCGACGGAGGCGGCCCTGCGACAAGTGATCGGCGATTCGTCGCTGGATGACATTCTGGCGGCGGGGAAAGCGGAAATTCGGCGTCGGGTTGAAGAGGAACTTCGACAGATTCTTGAAGCATACAAGGCTGGTGTGCGCGTGACGCAGGTGACTTTGGGAGATGCCCGGCCACCGCACGAGGTCAAGGCGGCGTTTGACGACGCCATTAAGGCGCGAGAAGACAAGGAACGCTATAAAAATGAAGCCGAGGCGTACGCCAACAAAGTGGTGCCGGCCGCAGAAGGTGAAGCTAAGCGGCTAGTCGAAGAGGCGCGTGGTTACAAAGAGCGCGTTGTGGCTGAAGCCAAAGGCCAAGTGGCAACCTTCAACAAGCTTTTGCCGGAATACCGGATGGCGCCGGAAGTGACCAAGCGCCGACTTTATCTTGAGACAATGGAGCGGATCTTGGCGAACAACCCGAAAATCATCATCGACAAAGAAAGTGGCACGCTCAACGTGCTCCCATTAGACCAATGGTTGCGCGGCCAGCGCCAGCAGCAGGAGGCGAAACAATGAACCAATTTCGCACACCACTGATTCTCGGTGCCGTCGCACTGGCGTTACTTCTGGTTTTGAACAGTGTCTTCACCATCGATCAGTATCAAACCGGATTTGTCCGCGTGTTCGGCAAAATTGAGCGTAACGCCGATGGCAACTTGAAAGTATATGGCCCCGGTCTGCATTTTCGTTGGCCCTTTGTGACCAAGGTTGTGCGTTTGGATAGACGCGTGCAGACCATGGACCGCCCCGCAGAACGGGTCGGCACCAGCGAAAAAAAGGACATGATGGTGGATCTGTTTGTCAAATGGCGGATCGAGGACCCTGAACAATATTATCTGCGCACCCAAGGCATGACGAGCAAGGCACTATTATTGCTCGAACGTATTGTCAATAATGCGCTGCGCAGCGAATTTGGCCGACATACCATCACCGATGTCATCTATAAACAGCGAGAATCTATCATGGACAATATTCGGCATGAAGCCAACGCAGCAGCGCCGGAGCTTGGCATTAAAATTATTGATGTGCGTGTCAAACAGGCCAATTTGCCGGAAGATGTGTCAAAAAGCGTTTATCGACGCATGCGGGAAGAACGTAATCGGGTCGCGACCCAGTTGCGTTCAGAGGGCAGAAAAGAGGCCACAGTGATTCGTGCTGAGGCCGATAAGAGAGTCACCATTATCAAAGCCCGTGCAAGTTTAGAAGCGCGTCGCATTCGTGCTGCGGCTGAAGCCGAGGCAGCCCGCGTGTTTGCGGAAGCCTATAACCAGGATAAGGCGTTCTTTGATTTTCTGCGTAGTTTGCAGGCGTATGAGCGCAGCTTCTTGAGTGGCGAGAAAACCATGAT
>RFGJ01000293.1 GCA_003696665.1 Gammaproteobacteria bacterium
CCTCAAGTGAGGGGCTAAGAAGGCCACCACGCAAGCAGACAAAATCGAAGCGTCAGACAGGCGGTCAAACAGGACAAGCTGGTAAAACGCTCAGGTTTAGTGACAACCCTGACAAAATCATCCGGCATGGTGTGGATTATTGTCAAGACTGTGGTGAAAGTCTGGTTGATGTTGAAGGTGCAGTTTTGTCTCGGCGACAAGAGATTGAACTGCCCCAAAAGCCGGTGGAAGTCATTGAGCATCAACGACTGGAAAAGTTGTGTCCGTGTTGTGGTCATCGCAATCAGGGACAATATCCGGCTCATATCACCGGGAATGTGCAATATGGTCGTCGTTTCAAAGCATTTTGTCTCTATTTGCTGAATTATCAACTATTGCCTTATGAACGTACCGGCGAACTGCTGAAAACTCTGACAGGTTACCAGCCGGGTGGTGGCACCCTGCAACGCATTTTGGAACAGGCGTATGAAGCGTTGGAACCGATAGAAAAGGCCATTCAGGAGGCTATTCGTGGTTCTCCGGTCGGACACGGTGATGAAACGGGCATTCGGATTGATGGACAGACCCAATGGATGCACGTTTTCAGCAATCTGAGCTACACCTACTATTACTGGAACAAACATCGAGGACAAAAAGCGCATCAGGCCGATGGTTCGTTGCCCGATTATCATGGCATTTTGATGCACGATGCGTATCGGTCCTACTTTGTTCATCACTATGAACACGCCTTATGCAACGCTCATTTATTACGAGAATTGCAGGCTGTTTATGAAACTGAACCCAACCAACGCTGGAGTTGGCAACTGATGCGTTTGCTTCGGACGGCCTGGGCTTTGGTTAAAAACGCCAAAGAGGCCGGTCAGACCCGGTTGCCGGTTGACCAGCGTAAGCGGATATTCTATTTGTTCGAGCAGATTGTTAAA
This sequence comes from Gammaproteobacteria bacterium, assembly GCA_003696665.1. NCBI lineage: Bacteria > Pseudomonadati > Pseudomonadota > Gammaproteobacteria > Gammaproteobacteria bacterium. Next base: position 924 of record RFGJ01000293.1, read on the forward strand.
CGTGCTGCCCAACAAACTCCGCGTAATCAACGCCAACCGGGACAACGGGGACGAGTAGCTCAATCGGTTTCACGTAATTTGCTCGACCGCTTGATCGAATATAAAGCAGCCTACCTCCGCTTTGTCACCGATTTCCGCGTTCCTTTTGACAACAATTTAGCTGAACGTGACCTGCGAATGAGTAAACTGCAACAAAAAATCTCCGGTTGTTTCCGTACTGAAAACGGAGCAAATATCTTTTGTCGTATTCGCGGTTATATCTCTACTTTGCGCAAACAGAACCATGAACTCTTACCTGCTCTCCTCTCTCTGTGGACTGATACACCTTTCATCCCTGTAACTGCTGAGTAAATAC
>RFGJ01000294.1 GCA_003696665.1 Gammaproteobacteria bacterium
ATCCAAATGTTCATGGCCGGTAAAGCCACGGGTGGTGGTGCCACGGTTATCCACTGCATGGTATTGCTCAACCGTGCTCGCCGCATTGAGCAGCCCACCTGAGCTGGTCAAATCGCCTTTTAACGGCTGCCCAAATGCATCAAACGCGTGCCATTCAATTTCTTTACCATCGGCGTCGGTCACCGCAAAGGTCGAACCCAGCCGGTCTTTGTGCAAGAAACCTATCTTGAAACTTGGCAAGCCATCGCCCACACGGGTCTCGGTCAACACCGCCACATCGCCAAGGTAAGCCTTTTGTTCGACGCGTGTCGGTTGGCCCATGGCCTCGATGGTGATGTGTTCAAAAATTTTACCCACATACAAGGTGGTCACGGTTTGACCACCGCCGGTTTTCACCTGCCGGTAACGCACAGTGTCCGGGTCATAGTCAAAGTCCAACGTCAGGGCGCTTTTGATGATGCGCTCTGGCTTATTAAACACGTTGTATTCTACCCGGCGTCCATCTCCCTGGGTTTGGTTGCCGTTGGCATCATATGCAAAATGCACCCAACTGCCATCAAGCTTTTGCACCGAGGTGACTTGGTTGGGCCCTGCGCCATTTTCACCGTAGCGGTATAGGCCAGCGTAATCAGATTTCTGCACAATGTTGCCCACCGCGTCATATCGGTAGGTTTTGGCCGGAATCAATGGATTGCTGTAATTGGTCGCAATGAGTCTGTGCAATCGGTCGTAGGTGAGTGTCTCTGTCACCTGGCCGCCAATGCCAACCCCAAAGCGTTTATGTCGCTCGGTCAGGTTGCCGTAAGCATCGTACCGATAGGTCATTTGCGTACGCTCTCCATACGCACTGCCTGAGCGGTCTTTCGCCCAGAGTGTCGTTTGGTACATCTGCCATGTCTCACTGTGCCGGATGATTGACTGACGCGTTTGGCCATCAGCAAAGAGCATCTCGGTCAATGCCCCAGACGCATCCATATCGGCCGCTTCGTGGTAGATGTAGCCGGTTTTTGGATTCACCAGGCGCCACGCATAACCAATGCGGTCATACTCAGTCGCCACAACCAGCCCATTGGGATAACGTATTGCTTTGGGACGGCCATAGTGCTCGTCGTAGGCTGTTTCAACGCTGAATGTTTGTTCACCAATATGTGTGACCGTGAGCACCGGACGCTGATACGTGTCATAAGTGTATCGACGGACAAAATCACCCCGTTGGCTTTGCGTTAATGTGTAGGTGTGAGGACTTGACGGGTTATTGTCATACGCCCATGTCGCATCAAGCGTGCCATTGATTTGCCGGGCAATGACGCGATCTAATAGGTCGTAGCTTAGGGTGATGGTGTCACCATTGGCATCGGTCTGCGCGATTAAACGTCCCAAGGCGTCATAGACAAAGCTTTTCTTGCCCTGATTGGGGTCGTCCACCCATAACTTCCGATTTAAGGCATCATACTTTGCTTTGATGACCGCACCTGCGACATCCGCCACCCAAATGGGGTTGCCGCCGCTGTCATAGGCATAGCGTGTCACGCCACCTTCGGCATCCACGGTTTCCACCAGCCGCTTTTGACTGTCATAGGTGCGCCGCATGCTGCGTTCGCCATTGACCAATATCTGTGTGGTCAAGCCGTCATAGGTATATTCACTGACCAGCTGCTGCCCATCGGTTTGATCCACCACTCGGCGCAGTGGGCGGCCCAATGGGTCATAGCCATGGTAATGCGTGCCATATTGAGCAACCTCACCGAGCAAATGCGGCTCGTAGCTGTCAAGCACTCGACCAAGGTGGTCAAAAGTGGTTTTTTGGGTGACGGCGATTGAGGGAATCGAATCCCCAGCAAACAGCTCTTGGCGCGTCTCAATAAGACGCGCTTTTGCGTCGTAGTAGCGCCACTGCGTTGGCGCCCCCGCCTGTTGGGTTGTGATGTAATACACCGCATTGGTAGGACATTGGCCACCTTGTGCACACCAACGGACAGCGGTTTTGGCAGGCGGCAGTCCAGGTGCGTGCTGTCCGATAACCTGTCCAAAACTATCCAGCGTTTGGCTGGTGACCAATCCGTTGACATCAATGCTTGTGACCAGTTTGCCAAAGCGTGCGTCGTAGACCATTCGGCTGGTCGCACCAAGCGCATCTGTTTGGCTGCTCACAAAACCGTTGACATCATATGTGCGCTTGGTGGTACGGCGAATCCCGTCGGCCACGCTGGTGGTTTGCACCAAGAGTCCCCGCGCATCGTAAGTCATTTCATTGGTGAGCTTCCCAATGATGCGGCCATCTGCTTCTTGACCATAGGCAACGACCGTTTTCGGTTTGCGCTGCACCGCATCCCAGCTTGTGTATTCCACCACCTGGCTACGGGTGCTGTCTAATGCCGCCGCAGCCGCTGTTGCCAGTGGCCGCTCTGTGACCGCATAGCGCTTCACCACGTTGCGCAATGGTTTGGCTAACCACCAATCTTCCAAGTCGCACGCATACTCGTTGGTTTTCTCAACGATGCGTTTGCCAGCGGCCTCGAACAAGGTTTCCCGCTCATGCGTCACATTGCCACACTCGGCATCAAAGCCAATGATTTCAGTCAGGGAATGCACATACGTCGCTCTGTCAGAGAGCGTGCGTTGCCATGACTCGGACCGCGCGAGCGACACGGCATACCGCTTTTGCGTCCCATCCATTCCGCGCAGCACAATGGGTGTTCGATAGCTGTTGCGGGTTTCAGAAATAGGCACGGCATCCGCCATGTCTGATGCCAAGTAAGTCTTGCTGTCAATGACTTGGCCAGATAATGGGAATTCTTGATGGAACTTCGTCTCTGTCACCAACCCCGTATCAAACGACTGGGTTATCAAGGTTTCAAAGCCTTGGAAGCCCCGGAGCTCAGGATGGTAAATGCCGTTTTTATAGCGGTACGCTGTGACGTTGAACCCCTCAGCACACAAGGCGCCATACGCTGGCCATTCGGCACAGTCTGGATTCATGCGCCCCGCATGACGTTCAGCAAA
>RFGJ01000295.1 GCA_003696665.1 Gammaproteobacteria bacterium
CAAAAATGTCCGCCGACACAATGCCCGCAGATGACATCTGAATGGTTTGGGCTGCTGGCGGAAAGCGTTGCTGACAACCCGAGAGCATTGCGATAAGCAATATCATTGGTAAAGACAGTCGAGCGCTTCGCATAATCAAAATCAAACCGGGTTCGTATTTATTTGAATTAAGCCTAGCATTGACCATGCGGTCTCGCTAGACTTGTGTTTGTTTCAATGTGATAGCGTGAACGAATAAGGGAAAAAACTATGAATCGTATTACTCTGGCCATCTTTCTTTCAATCTTTGGTTTGGCCGCCTGTCAACCAAAAGACGCGTCCGACAATGGTGAATCAGCGCAGACCACCTCTGCTAAAGCGGAGACGCACAGCGAGCAAACAGACAAGCTGTTAGCGCTGAACACTGACAAAGCAAAAATTTCATACGCCATTGGCGCGAACATGGCCAAGACGTTGGCCCAGGTCTTTAAAAAACAACCGGAACTTGGCGCGGAGATTGACAAACAATTAATTAGCCGCGGATTTGAAGAGGCTTTGGCAGATCAATCTCAAATGGACGATGCGGCAATACAGCAAGCCATACAGGATTTTCAAACCCGTATGATCGCTAAAGCTAAGGAGAAACAACAAAAGCAGGCACAGGAAAATCTAGAGAAAGGGAAGTTATACCTTGAGGACAACGCGAAAAAAGAAGGTTGGAAAGTCACGAAAAGCGGATTGCAATATAAAGTCATTGAACCTGGTCAAGGCGCGCAACCGAAGCATGGTGACCAGGTTGTGGTTCACTATAAGGGCACATTGATTGATGGCACACAATTTGACAGCTCCTATGATCGACAACAACCAGCGGTGTTCGGTGTTGATCAAGTGATCCCAGGTTGGACGGAAGCGCTGTTGATGATGAAAAAAGGTGCCAAATACCAGCTTGCCATTCCACCTGCGCTGGCTTACGGTGAAGAAGGGCGGGGCCCTATCCCGCCGAATTCGGTCTTACTTTTTGATGTTGAATTGCTTGATGTCCAGCCGGGGAAATCAGCGACAGCTGAAAAAAAGGAAGAGCCGGCGCCTAATCAGTCGGCCTCGAAATAGCGTCAGTCATACAATCAAAAGCCCGCTTCGAGCGGGCTTTTGATTAACGATACATTTTGATGCGTTCAGGTCCGTCGAGTAGATCGGCAATGGTTTGGTTGAGCTTCTCTCTTTCCGGACTATTGAGCCACTGTTCCCAAAAACGTTCCTCTTTCCATGCGGAAATGACAAGGGTTTCATTGGGGTTCGAAAGATCTTGCAGTAATTCGCCGGCAATAAACCCTTCGACAGAGTCGGCTTTGAGACGCGCTTGCCGAATGGCTGTTTGAAAGCTATCCCAACAACCAGGTTTTAATGTTCTTTCAATCAGGACTTTAATCATATTTGTTTCCCTGCAATTTAGGTTACGCGTTTGTTGTGATCTTTGAGCGAATTAATTCGTCTTCAACTTCAAGTTGCGTGGCCAGTGTTTCACCAATCTCTGACAGAAGTTGCTTTATGACCGTTACATCGTCTCCAGATGTGAGCAGTGATTCCTGCAAAACGACTAGACGGTCGGTGGTGTTTACGAGGTGTGTATAGCGAGACCGTGTTTCACTTCCAGCCGAATGCAGGTCGGCAAAAATGCGAAAGTGGCCAGCACTGAGATAATCCATAAGTTCTTGGCACCAGTAGCGGACTTGTGATGCATCGACTTGTGCATGATTGACTTTTTTGGACAACTCATAGAAACCGGCCAAAACCCATTGTCGGTGCATGAGCCAGCGGTCAATGGCCGGGTCCTTTCCCGAATATTCAACCAATGAGTCAATGGACTTGGTGTACACGACAGCTGCTCCTCACTTTACTTTTGTTTTGGCCTGGGCTTGTGAATCATTGTCACCTTGTCTAGTCTAGCGATTAGTCCTAAAACACGCCAGCCAGACCAGTGAGAAAATGAAACCCGTTGCGAATCCATTAGCGCCTACAGAAACGAAGGAAGCAAGCGACTTCGTGACCTCTTGGTTTCTGTTAATTGGAGGGATTGGCCTAGCTTGGTTTGTGTTTATCAATGATTATGGCTGGGAATGGTTCGTGCTGGCTTCGGTGCTCATGGTAGTGCCTAGCGTGCGATTCTACCGCCGAGCACAGCGTTTGCAGAATGCGCTCAAGCACACCAAATTCAACATGCGCCAAATGCTGGATGCCACTGAAGATCTGATCTTTCTTCATCATCGTGACGGCAAAATCATTACCGTGAACCTTTCGGCGGCAAGAAAATTAGGTTACTCACGCGCCGAACTACAGCAGATGACAGTTTGGGACATTGATGAAGACTGTGTGGTGAAAAACGATCCCGTCATTCAAAATCGGCTAAGCCATGGTCACGTGGTCAAATATTGCACCGAATTTGTCTGCAGAGATGGCACACGTTTCCCGGCCGATGTTGTGACAAGACCTGCAGAATGGTTGTCAGATGATTTGTTGGTTTCCATCGTTCGGGATGTGACACCATGGCGGGAAGCTGAACGCCAACTAGAGTTTTCCCGAAAGGAATTGGAACGAGCGAGAAACCGCTTGGAGACGCGAGTCACGCAAAAATCGCGAGAGCTGGTCAGAGAAAAATCGGCAAAACAGCTGGTAGAGCAGGAAGCTGACTTGTTGCGACAATTGTTGCAAACGATCATCGATACCATGCCGTCGGCGCTGATGGCGGTGGACTGTGAACGACGGATTACTTTATGGAATCGGGCCGCTGAACAATTGACCGGCATACGGAAAAAACAAGCACTGAAACACCATTTAGAGGCACTGGCGCCTTTTTTTGACAGGCAACTTCGGCAGTATATCGAGTTAAGAAAAGAAGGGGTTACGCCGACCAGCAATCGGTTTTCTGCCGATTTCAATGGAAACAAGCACTTATTGGAGGTGCTCATTTACGAACTGGAGGCTGAGGCGGTACAAGGGTGGGTGATTCGAGCCGATGACGTCACCGAAAAGGCGGCCATTGAGGAAATGCTGGTTCAATCTGAAAAAATGTTGTCTTTGGGGGGATTGGCTGCTGGGATGGCACATGAAATCAACAACCCCTTGGGCGCTATTTTGCAGAGTGTACAAACCTTGCATCGTCGATTGACACCTGATTTCCATCGTTTTGTCACGGTTGCCGAATCCTTAAGTATTTCACCCGCGAGCTTGGATGCTTGGATTGATACGATGGGAATTCGACGTTCTTTAGCGATCATAGAAGAAGCCAGTGCTCGCGCGGCGGACATTGTGAGTGATATGTTGTCATTTGCCCGTCCCGATGTGGGTGAAAATGAACGCCTCGTGCTTCAGGAATTGATTGAAGAATCAATTCGGCTGGCCCAAAGAGAATACAATGCGCGGAAGAAGTTCGACTTCCTAAAGGTGCAGATTCACAGAGAGTACCGGGATGCGCCTATTGAGGTATCAGGCAAAAGAACTCGACTGCAACAGGTGTTTTTGAATTTGTTGACCAATGCGGCCGAAGCGATGCACCTTGCCAAGACGGAGACACCGACGATATGGATTTATCTGCGATTAGAGCACAATTGGGTCAATATTGAGTTCGTTGATAATGGTCCAGGGATGCCGGAACAGGTGCGCCGTCGTGTGTTTGAGCCATTCTATACGACCAAGAGGAATTGGAAAGGCACAGGGTTGGGATTGTCGGTCAGTTATTTTATTGTCACCGAGCAAATGGGCGGCACGATGTTTGTCGAATCTGAGCCGGGTGTGGGGACACGGTTTATTGTGCGTTTGCCACTCGCGGATCAGGTTCCGGATTATTCTCCGATGGACGCCGATGGCCCCGCTCAGTTTGAGTTACCGCTCGACATGAAAGCGCCGCTGCAGCCAATGGATTCTGAGCTGCCAAAGCAAATACAAGGCGATCAGGCAAAAAATCATTAATGTCCACTCGGGCATGGAGAAACCAAGAAATTGCCATTGAACTTCGGCGCAATCGCCACTGCCGCGAAACACAAGTGCAATGGTTTGTGCCAAAGGAAGCGTGTCTAACATATAGTCAAGGCCTGGCCCGCATGCTGGCACTTGGTCGGCCGGCAGATGTTGCAGCCAGACCTGCCGGCCAGCGATGGTAGCGCCTAATAAGGCGACCAGAAAACCGCTAAGATCGTAGACCAATCGACCCTTTGGGCCAGGGTGATGAACGGCGGCCACCAAAAAAACAAGGCCCATTGCGAAAACAGCGATACGCTGAAAAATACAAAGCGGGCAAGGGTTAAGCCCTTCGACATATTGGAAATAAAGCGCCGCGACCAGAAGTTCGTGACAGAAGAAGGCGAGCAGTAGTCGAGACGCACGATAAGACATTGTTGTCCCCTCTTGAATTTTCGTTATCCGCCCATATCTCCAAAATGGCAAACAAAAAGCCTCACAAAGTGAGGCTTGAAACTTCTCCAGTCTGCAGGGCTCATTGACAATGAGCTTCTTATTTTTGCTAGCGCACAGTTTTTATATCAAGTCACCACGCGCTTCGCAAGGGTTTTTCTTAATAAACAGGTCTGACCTCACTGTCTTTCTTTTTTGTTAGCCAATGCAGCGGCTAGGGCGTCTGCGAGTGCCGAGTTGCCGGGTGTGCTCGACTTTCGGGGTGACGAATGACGTCGTCTGGGCGTGGTCTTTGACTTAGGCGTATGCGCTTTGCTTGGTCGCGTATCTGTTTGGCTGCGCATGCTCAGAGCGATTCGATGTCGCTCCTGATCGACTTCCAGCACGCGCACTTGAACAATATCTCCGGCCTTAACAACTTCACGGGGATCACGCACAAAATGATCGGAAAGTTCAGAGATATGCACCAGCCCATCCTGGTGAACACCAATATCGACGAAAGCACCAAAATCGGTGACATTACTGACCACACCTTCGAGCGTCATGCCGGGCTCGAGATCTGTGATGCTCTCAACGCCTTCCCGATAGGCGACAGTGCGAAACTCAGGTCGAGGATCTCGGCCTGGTTTTTCCAGTTCCATCAGAACATCGCGAACGGTATGTTCACCAAATTGTTCATCTACGAAGTCCTCGACTTTAAGTTGCCGGACCAAGTCGGCGTGACCGACCAGCGCACTGACGTCAACGCCAAGTTTGGCCGCCATTTTCTCGACCAACTCGTAGCTTTCTGGATGAACGGCTGAGGCATCTAGAGGATGCTCTCCATCGCGAATGCGCAAGAATCCGGCACAAAGCTGAAACGCTTTTGGGCCTAGCCGCGGAATATCAAGCAACTGTTGACGACTGCGATACGGGCCATTGGCTTCGCGATGTTTGACGATGGTCTCGGCGAGGGTTTTGCTCAAGCCGGAGACACGAGTGAGCAAAGGAATGGAGGCGGTATTCAGATCGACACCCACGGCATTGACACAATCTTCGACGACCGCGTCAAGCGCGCGGGAGAGCTTCACTTGGCTCACATCATGCTGGTATTGTCCGACGCCGATGGATTTGGGATCAATCTTGACAAGCTCCGCCAATGGATCCTGTAGGCGCCTTGCAATGGATACGGCGCCACGATAGGTCACATCAAGATTGGGAAATTCTTCGGCTGCCAACGCGGAGGCTGAATAAACACTGGCGCCAGCTTCGTTGACGACAACGGTCGAGAAAGGTTGTTTGGTTGCCTTGGCAACTTCTCGCAACAGCCGTTCCGTCTCCCGACAGGCGGTGCCATTGCCAATGCTGACCAGTTCCACGCGGAACTGTTCAATCAGTGCCGCCAGTCGTTGCCGCGAGGCATCCCATTGATTTTGTGGAGCATGCGGGAATAATGTGCTGTTGTGTAATAGCTTTCCTGTGCCATCGACCACCACCACTTTAATGCCGGTGCGCAAGCCGGGATCAATGCCGAGCGTTGTCTTGTGCCCAGCAGGTGGTGCCATCAACAGATCGCGAAGATTGGCGGCGAATACTGCAATGGCTGCGTCTTCCGCCTGCTCTTTAAGCTGACGGAATAGGTCTGTTTCAAGGTGGAGGTGTAGTTTGACCCGCCAGGTCCACTGAATGACTTGCGCAAGCCAATCGTCTGCTGGACGCCCGCAATGGTGTACCCCAGTGTGTTTGCGAATCACGGCCAGCGCCGGATCCTCCGAAAGATCACGAGCGGGGTCGTGCGAGACGAGCGACAATTTTATCACCCCTTCATTGCGTGCACGAAACAAAGCGAGTGCTCGGTGCGAAGGAATGGTTCGGATCGCTTCCTTATAATCAAAATAATCGCGAAATTTTTGTCCGTTTTTTTGCTGCCCTTCAAGCACTTGTGCGACCACCCAGCCATCTTGCCAAAGCATCTGCCGAAGTTCTGACAAAAGTGGTGCATGTTCGGCAAAGCGTTCCATGAGAATATACCGAGCGCCCTCCAGCGCCGCATCCACTGTGGGTACACCCGCTTCATCATTGACAAAATCAAGCGCAGTGTGGGCTGGATCGAGTTCGGGATGAGCGAGCAGTTTGTCTGCCAACGGGCCCAGACCGGCTGCCAAGGCTTTTTGGCCTTTGGTTTGTCTCTTGGGTTTGTAGGGAAGATAGAGATCTTCTAGGCTCGACTTATTGTCAGCATTATGGATGGCTGCTTCGAGTTCCTCGGTCAGCTTGCCTTGCTCCCGAATCGAGGCGAGGATGGCTTGTTTCCTATCTTCAAGTTCTCGCAAATAACGTAGGCGTTCTTCAATGGTGCGCAGCTGGCTGTCATCGAGCGCACCAGTGGCTTCTTTCCGGTAGCGGGCGATAAATGGAACTGTGGCCCCTTCATCCAGCAATGCAATGGCTGCGGCAATTTGTTTGGGCTGGGCGCTGACTTCTTGAGCAATCCTTTCAACGATCTGGAGTGACATAACTTACACGCTAAAAATTAAATGACCGGCATTATAGCTTTTCCCGGCTCGCTGTACAGACGACAAAATAGCTGCGAGCGCCTTTCGCCTTCTGTTAATCTGTAGGAAATTTGACAACCAAGAAAAGTAAGGGGTATCGCGTGTTGATCGATCTTCGTTCAGATACAGTGACCAAGCCGACCACAGCCATGCGAAAGGCGATGGCCGAAGCAGAGGTCGGTGATGACGTGTATGGAGATGATCCCAGTGTGAATGCGCTACAAGAATTGGCCGCTGAACTTCTCGGTAAGGAAGCTGCGCTATTTTTACCGTCTGGCACGCAGTCTAATTTGGTGGCATTGATGGCGCACTGTGAACGGGGCGATGAGTATATCGTTGGTCAGCAGGCACACACGTATCGTTACGAAGGTGGTGGTGCAGCGGTGTTGGGTTCAGTCGTACCACAACCGCTGGATTTCGACGATCAGGGCAGAATTCCGTTGGCGAAAATCGTTGAGGCGATTAAACCAAACGACCCTCATTTTGCAAGAACACGCTTACTTTGCCTTGAAAATACCTGGAACGGTAAAGTTGTCCCCCAAGACTATATTGTTGAAGCCACACAATTGGCGCGCCAACATGGCCTTCGGTGTCACCTCGATGGTGCCCGACTTGCCAATGCTAGTGTCGAAAGTGGGCAATCACTTTCGATATTGGCCGCCCCTTTTGATTCGGTGTCATTGTGTCTTTCAAAAGGGCTTGGGGCGCCGGTTGGCAGTGTTTTGGCGGGATCGGTTGATTTGATTGAGCGCGCTCGGCGCTGGCGCAAAGTGCTGGGCGGCGGGATGCGCCAAGCGGGCGTATTAGCTGCCGCAGGGCGCATCGCGCTTTTAGACGGCATGCATGCGTTAGCCGATGACCATCGCCGTGCCAAGCGACTAGCACAAGCATTGGCAGAAATGTCCGGTTATCAACTTGAAAGTCAGGCGACAAATATGGTCTTCGTGCGTGTTGATGTTGATGATGGGATTCGGTGGGCGGAGCGCCTGCGTGAACTTGGCGTGCTTGTCAATCCACCGAGCAATCATGTGCTCCGGCTGGTTTTGCACCGCGATATTGATGATGACAAGCTTGAGCGCGCGATTTCGGCGTTAAGCGCGGTCGCCCCTTAGGACGAGCTGATGCACGAGAGCCTTAAGGTACTGCTGCCAATTCCCCATGCGGGGCCGTTCGATTATTTGGCACCGGATGACATCGCGCCAGGTGTTCGAGTGCGTGTGCCGTGGGGCAATCGCCACAGGATCGGCGTGGCTTGGGGCTATGGAGCGCCGGATGTCGAGGCCGAAAAGTTAAAAAAAATTGACGCCGTCCTTGATAGCACTCCTTTATGGGATAGTGCCCATGCGGCGTTACTGAAATGGTTAGCGGAATACTACCACCGTGGCTTGGGTGAGGTGTGTTTTGCGGCCATGCCCAAATTGTTGAGGCAAAAAAGTAATGGATCCACTGAAGAGATCTGGTATGAACTTTCCGCGCCGCTGCCGCAGCGGCCTGGCAAACAACAGCAAAGATTAATCGACTTGCTGTCACAATCGCCGCAACCGCGCGCTTTGCTGACGGCCAACCAAATTCCCACAGCCACGATTCGTGCAGCAGAGCGTTCCGGCTGGATAGTGAGGCGACAGCGAGCAAAGTCGCTGTTATTGCAGGGCCGAGCACAACTGAAGAGAAGTCGCTTGACGGATGAGCAGGAACGCGCGATCCGCGCGGTGGCAACACAGGGCGGATTTTCGGTGTTTATGTTGCACGGGGTGACAGGCTCCGGAAAGACCGAGGTGTATCTGAGGCTGATGCAAAAAGCCATTGCCAAACAGCAGCAAGTCTTGCTTTTAGTGCCGGAAATCGGCTTAACGCCGCAAACCATTGCTCGGGTCCAAGGCGCGATTGATGGCACAATTGCTTTATATCATTCGGGTCTTAGTGAGAGTGAACGCTTGCTTATGTGGCGTGCAGCCCAAGAAGGGAAAGCGGATGTGCTCATTGGGACGCGATCTGCGGTACTTGTTCCGTTGCCACGGCTTGGCTTGGTCATTGTCGACGAAGAACACGATCTTTCGTTCAAACAACAAGACGGGATCCGTTATCACGCTCGAGATGTTGCGATCAAACGCGCACAACTGTGCGATGTGCCGGTCCTGTTAGGCAGTGCCACGCCCTCGCTTGAATCTTGGGTGCATGCACAACACGGCCGTTATCATTTATTGACGATGCGAAAAAGGCCACGCGCACAACAACCCGTGGTGTGGCATTTTGTTGATATGCGGGTTGAGCCAAATGAAGAAGGGCTGTCTGCGAGTGTGTCACGTCGTATCCGTCAGGTGTTGACGGCGGGACATCAGGTATTGGTGTTCTTGAATCGCCGTGGCTATGCGCCTGCGTTGCATTGTGAACAGTGTGGGTGGCTGGCTACGTGTCAGCGCTGTGACATGCGAATGACGTATCACCACAACATCCAAAGGCTGATTTGCCATCACTGTGACAAGAGTAAGTACTCGCCACCAGCATGTCCAGAGTGTGGCGGGGAAGCACTGTTTCCGGTCGGGCGGGGGACGGAACGCCTGGAAACCACCTTGTCCACTCGGTTTGCTCCCTTTCCGGTGATACGTATCGACCGAGACTCCACTCGAAAGAAGGGGGCGTTGGAAGCCTTGTTAGCACGTGTGAAACAAGGCGATCCAGCGTTGTTGGTTGGCACGCAAATGCTGGCCAAAGGTCATCACTTTCCAAAGTTAGCCATGGTGGTGGTGGCCGATGCCGATGGGATGTTCTTTAGCGCGGATTTTCGCGCGGAAGAGCGGGGCTTGGCGTTGCTGATGCAGGTTGCCGGACGCGCAGGACGCGCCGACGTCCCAGGGGAAGTTTGGGTACAGACGCGGCACATGGATCACCCGCTGTTTGCCTGTCTCCGGACCCAGGGGTATGAGGCGGCGTTGAGTACCATCGCAACGTCGCGCAAGGCGCTTGGCTGGCCGCCATTTCGTCATTTGGCGTGCTGTACAGTTGAGGCCTTACGCGAAGATGATGCGCGCGAATGTGCATCGGTTATGGTGCGCTATGCACGTACTTTGCAAATTGATGGGGCGCAGGTGCTTGGCCCAATTCCGGCCCCGATGCCGAAACGGCAGGGGCGCTATCGGTGGCAATGGCTGATTTCCGCTGAACAAAGGACCTCAAGGCACCGGTTAGTGCAAGCCGTGGTCAAACACTTTACCGGTTCGGGGAAAAAAGAAGCGCCTTTTTCTAAAACCAAATGGTCGGTAGATGTGGATCCGCAGGAAATGCGGTAAACTAGCCGCCTTTGAAATGTTCGTCGATGAATCCCAGAGCGGGACGAAACAAGGCCATGAAAGAAAAAATTGAATCCTTGTTAGCGCAGGCATTGAAACAGCTGCAATCTGCTAATGTGCTTCCATCGGACGCCACCTTCCGCATTCAAGTTGAGCGCACTCGCGATCCTGCGCATGGCGATTTTGCCAGTAACTTGGCGCTTGCTGCGTCGAAGCAAGCGGGGATGCCGCCCCGGCAATTGGCAGAAAAAATTATTGAGGCGCTGCCCGACGATAAAGCCATTGAACAGGTCGAGGTGGCTGGACCGGGCTTTATTAACTTTACGTTGCACCGAGCGCAGCAGGCCTCGATCATCGTAGAGATTTTGTCGAAGCGGGAAAAGTTTGGGCGAGCGGAAAAGCCGACAGGAAAGAAAATTCACATTGAGTTTGTCTCAGCCAACCCAACCGGGCCTTTGCATGTAGGCCATGGGCGAGGCGCTGCGTATGGCGCCACCATTGCCGATTTGTTGGAAGCGGCGGGGAATGAGGTATTTCGGGAGTATTATGTCAACGACGCCGGGCGGCAGATGCACATCCTTGCCACCAGTGTGTGGTTGAGGTATCTCGCCCTTTTTGGCGAACCGGTGGTCTTTCCCGCCAATGGCTATCGTGGTGATTATGTGGTTGATATTGCGCGCCAGCTCAAAGCAACACGTGGCGATGCGCTGCGGAAACCTTGGGATATGGTCATTCGCGATGTGCGCCCAGACGAACCACAGGGTGGTGATAAGGAAGCCCATATTGATGATCTCATCCGCAATGCGCGTCGCTTATTGGGCGATACCTATGAGGACGTGATGCAATTGGCGTTGGAAGTCATTTTGAATGACATTAGGGATGACTTGGCGGCGTTTGGTGTGCATTACCAAAATTGGTTTTCGGAAAAGTCTCTGGTATCAAGTGGTGCGATCGAGGAAGCCTTGCGTCGCCTTGAGGAGAAGGGCTTGATCTACGAAAAAGACGGGGCGAAATGGTTCCGCTCGACAGCTTTCGGTGATGACAAAGATCGAGTCGTGGTGCGTGATAACGGTGAAACCACCTATTTTGCGTCTGACATTGCCTACCACATGAATAAACTCGATCGCGGCTTTGATTTGGTCATTGATGTTTTAGGCGCCGATCACCATGGCTATGTTCCGCGTGTGCGCGCGGCGATGCAAGCATTGGGGGCGGATCCCAAACAATTGCTGACACCATTAGTACAGTTTGCCGTGCTTTATCGAGGCGGTCAGAAAGTTCAGATGTCAACGCGCTCAGGCAGTTTTGTCACCTTACGTCAGTTGCGAGAGGAAGTGGGCAACGATGCTGCACGATTCTTTTATGTCATGCGCAAGTCCGATCAGCACATGGATTTTGACCTTGATCTGGCCGTATCGCAAAGCAACGACAACCCTTTGTATTATATTCAGTATGCGCACGCGCGTATCGCGAGTCTATATCGGCAAATTGAGGCGCAGGGTCATCAGATTGATTTGGAATCTGGACAAGCCTATCTTGACCGACTGACGCTCAGCGAAGAGCAGGCACTGATTAAAACATTAGCCACTTACCCGGATATTGTGGACAAAGCAGCTCGTGATCTGGCGCCGCATCTGCTTGTCCATTATTTGCGTCAGCTTGCTCAACAATTCCACGCCTACTACAACAACACACGCATCGGTGTTGATGATGCCTCCTTGCGGCTGGCGCGGCTAGCTTTGGCGGGGGCGGTGAAGCAGGTGATCGCCAATGGTCTTTCGCTGCTTGGTGTCAGTGCCCCGGACAAGATGTAAGAGAGCATGGCAAAAGATTACGCGCAAAAAAAGCCACCAAAACGTCGGCGCCATGCACGGCGTCGGCGCCCTCGTCGGTTCCGTCCATGGTTGGCGTTGACCGCCTTAGTTGGCGTCCTTGCTGTGTTGGCTGGGTTATTCTGGCTCTCTCAGACAGCACCGGATCGAGTGACAGAAGAAGTCAAAACTCAACACACAAAAAGTACGCCGTCGAAGCCTTCGGCCACTTCATCGGCCAAAACCAGTGACGACTATTGGTTTTACGATTTGCTTGAGAAAAAGCACATTGAGGTCAAGGTTTCACCGAAACCGGAAACGGAAGGCAAG
>RFGJ01000296.1 GCA_003696665.1 Gammaproteobacteria bacterium
AAGTGCAATGGCTTTCGCAAGAAGAGGGTATGACCCTGCAAGCCGCCGATGGATCGCGGGCGGTCTTTACCGTCATGCCTGACGAGGGCAGTGTTTCTCTGGCACTGGAACTGTCAACTGGTGACTGGCCTTGGGAGCGTGTGTGGGCACGCTGGCAAGATTTTGAGGACGATGTTTCCGTTGCACTGGATGAGCGATTGGAGGCTTGCCGGCAACGGAAACAAATGGGCCAGCCTTAGGTGTTGAAGCGGAAGTGAATGACATCACCATCCTGGACAATATAGTCTTTGCCTTCCAAGCGCCATTTTCCAGCGTCTTTGGCACCCTGTTCGCCACCGTACCGGATGAAGTCTTCAAAACTAATCACTTCCGCGCGGATGAATCCTTTTTCAAAGTCCGTATGAATTTTCCCCGCGGCCTGGGGCGCTGTTGCCCCAATTGGAATGGTCCACGCCCTCACTTCTTTGACACCAGCGGTAAAATAGGTCTGCAACCCGAGTAGTTGATAACCAGCGCGTATCACTCGGTTTAACCCTGGCTCAGAAAGCCCCATTGTGTCTAAAAACTCCTGCTTGTCTTCGTCCTCTAGCTCAGCGATTTCCGCTTCAATTGCGGCACAAACCGGCACCACAACCGCATTGTCGGCTTTGGCGTAGTCACGCACCGCGTCAAGATGCGGGTTGTTTTCGAATCCATCCTCAGAGACGTTGGCGATATACATCACCGGTTTGATGGTTAAGAAATTATAGGGTTTGAGTATGACAAGTTCTTCATCTGACCACTGGCCGCGACGCAGTGCGGTGCCTTCGGCGAGTAATGCTTGGCCTTTTGCGAAAACGTCGAGCGCTTTTTGGGCCGTTTTGTCGCCAGTGCGTGCCAGTTTTTGCTGTTTTTGCATGGCGCGTTCAAGGGTCTCTAAATCCGCCAACGCCAATTCAGTGTCGATGACAGTGATGTCATCAATCGGATCAATTCGACCGGCGACATGCACAATATCGTTGTTTTCAAAACAACGCACCACATGGGCGATAGCATCTGTTTCGCGAATGTTGGCGAGGAACTGGTTGCCAAGACCTTCTCCTTTCGAGGCGCCAGCGACAAGTCCGGCAATGTCGACAAATTCCATTGTGGTCGGCACAACACGCTGGGGTTTGACAATCTCGGCCAGTTGGTCAAGCCGCGGATCGGGGACTGCCACCACGCCCGTATTGGGCTCAATGGTACAGAAGGGATAATTGGCACTTTCAATGCCTGCCTTGGTCAGCGCATTGAAAAGTGTTGATTTCCCAACGTTTGGTAGTCCAACGATGCCGCAATTGAAGCCCATGACATTTACCCTCTGAATTGATGTAGTTGATTCATGGCAGCTGACAAGTCGCCTGTAAACACATCCGGCATCACCGTAATGGCTGCGGAGATGGCTGATTGAATGCGTTGTTTGTCGTCTGGTGTCGGTTGGCCCAGAACATAATTCGTCACAAGGCGCTTGTCGCCGGGATGGCCAATGCCAATTCTCAACCGAACAAAATCACGCTGATTGCCGAGAGACTCGATAATGTGGCGCAAACCATTGTGGCCACCGTGACCGCCGCCTTTCTTTAACTTAATGATGCCTGGTGGCAGATCCAGTTCATCGTGTGCGACCAGTATTTGTTCAGGCTGTAATTTGTAAAAATTGGCCATTTGCGCCACCGGGCGACCACTTAGGTTCATATAGGTCAGCGGCGCCAGTAACCATAGCTTGTGTGTTTCGGTAGCAATTTCACTACAATAGGCGTTCAGTTTCTTGTCGACGCGCAGTGTGGCTTGATAGTGTTCGGCCAAAGCAAACAGAAACCAGAACCCGGCGTTGTGTCGGGTATTTTCGTATTGACTCCCGGGGTTCCCTAGACCGACGACCAGTCGAATTGGCGTATGACTCATTGGTAGCAATGAAAAAGACCGGCGGTTATTTCGCCGGCCTTTTCTCTACGACCATATTAAGCTTCTTCACCTTCGCCTTCACTGGCATCTTCATCGTTGCCAGAGGTATCGGCTTCGCCACCTTTCTTACTGACGGTGACCAGCGCCAAATCATGCCCGTGAACAAGCTCTGCGAACTGCACGCCTTTCGGCGCTTCAATTTCGGACAAGTGGATGGTTTCACCAGCTTTCAGATCGGCGACGTCAACTTCAATGTATTCTGGCAAGTTTTTGGGTTCACACAGCACTTCCAGTTCATTGACATTATGAACAAGCAAGCCGCCTTCATTTTTGACGCCATGGCACTTGTCTTCATTGATAAAGTGAACGGGCACGTGCATACGAATGACTTCACCAGCTTTCACACGCTGGAAGTCGGCATGCAGGATAATTGGCTTCCAAGGATGGCGCTGAATGTCCTTGAGGACGGCTTTCACCTTCTTCTTGCCAATATGCAGTGTGATGACGTGTGAATAGAAGGCTTCATTTTCAAGGGCATGAAAGAGATCATCATGACGCAGGGCCAGAGAAACTGGCGCCTCATCGCCACCATACAAAATTGCTGGCATTTTTCCGCTACGACGCAGGCGGCGGCTCGCACCTTTCCCCAAGTCTTCGCGGACTTCGGCTTTCAACTCGAATTCGTTCATAGGTTATCTCCGCAACTGTAAGTATCAAAACACTCCCCCGACATGCCCCCGCGACCAGAGGCAAATCAGGCATTAGTCTAAAAACATGGAGCTGATGGACTCCTCTTCATTGACGCGACGGATGGCCTCAGCCAGCATGTCGGCCAATGAAAGCTGGCGGATTCTATCACACTCTTTTGCTTTTTCCGAGAGCGGAATTGTATCTGTGACCACCAGTTCATCAAGCGCAGACGCTCGGATATTTTCGATGGCTGGACCAGACAACACGGGATGTGTGCAGTAGGCACGCACCGTACGCGCACCATTTTCTTTCAGTGCTTTGGCCGCCAGACACAACGTCCCGGCTGTGTCCACCATGTCATCGACGATGATGCAGTCTTGGCCGTCAACCTGACCAATGATGTGCATAACTTCTGCTTGATTGGCTTCCGGCCGGCGTTTGTCAATGATGGCAAGCGGGCTGTCGTTCAAACGTTTGGCCACCGCGCGCGCCCGAACCACACCACCGACGTCGGGTGATACGACCATTGGTCGTTCTAGGCCCTGCGCTCGAATATCATCCAGCAACACAGGCGTGGCGTACACATTATCGACTGGGAAATCGAAAAAGCCCTGAATCTGGTCGGCGTGGAGATCAACGGTCAACATACGATCGATGCCGACGATTGCCATCATATCAGCGACCACTTTGGCTGAGATCGGCACACGCTTGGAGCGAACGCGTCGATCTTGTCGTGCGTAACCAAAATACGGAGTGACGGCAGTGATGCGCGCGGCACTGGCACGGCGAAGCGCGTCCGCCATCACTGCCAGCTCCATGATGTGATCATTCGTTGGTGCACATGTCGATTGCACGACGAAAACATCTTTACCGCGAACATTGTCGAGAATTTCGACATTGATCTCGCCATCGCTAAAACGCCCTACCATGGCATTGCCCATGGGGACGTTAAGACGTTGTGCAATTTTCTTCGCCAGCTCGGGGGTGGCATTGCCGTGGAAAAGCATCAAATCGGACATGAGATACCCTATTTCAGAATCGCCGCGGTTTGGGGCGCACATTTTAGACGATCATGCGCGGTAAACAAAATTAAAATTAGGGCTGTCGACCTGAAAAACTGGACTGGGATTATGTGACATGAGATTAGGTGGCGACAGGAAAAGTGGCTGGGGCGGTAGGATTCGAACCTACGAATGCTGGGATCAAAACCCAGTGCCTTGCCGCTTGGCGACGCCCCAGTAGTGACTCAATGTCCGTTACCGAGCATTTCAAGTAACGGTGAGTGAGGCAGCGTGTCAACGACACGAACCTTCCATGTCGTCGAACAACGGGGCGCTATTTTACGCGCTTTCATGGGATTGTCAAACATTGCATACACGGTGGCGCCGGTGCCTGTTAGCCGAGGGTGGCAGAATTCTTCAAGTATTTGAAATATCGCGTCAATTCCCGGATAAAGAGTGCGCACAAGCGGTTCACAATCGTTACGGCCGAATTCGCCAAGTGGCGTCGGCAGCGCATTTTTGCCAAGCCTTTGTGAATCTCTGTTCAGATTCGGGTGTTGGAACACGCTTTGGGTTGAGACGTGGACGTTTGGCGTCACCAAAAGCAGTGTTGGCAAATCGATATCGATGGGCTCGATATGCTCGCCGATGCCAGTGACGTAGGCATTGTGGCCGTGGATAAAAAATGGCACATCCGCCCCAAGTTGCAGCGCCATGCCCGCAAGTTGTGACGATGAAAGATTCAATTGCCAGAGATGATTCAATGCCACCAATACAGTAGCGGCATCAGAGCTCCCTCCACCAAGCCCTGCGCCCATGGGGATGTGTTTCTCAAGGTGGATGTCTACCCCAAGTGGGCATTGTGTTTCTCGCTTTAGCAAGGCGGCAGCTCGGTAGGCCAAATTATCTTGGTGACTGAGGGCTGGCAGATTACAT
This sequence comes from Gammaproteobacteria bacterium, assembly GCA_003696665.1. NCBI lineage: Bacteria > Pseudomonadati > Pseudomonadota > Gammaproteobacteria > Gammaproteobacteria bacterium. The sequence goes on from RFGJ01000296.1 coordinate 4,551, forward strand.
GACAGCCGAATGTCGGGCTCGGGGCGTACGCGAAACGACAACCAGTCATGCCAGTCGATCAGTTGAAAAACGCTTTCGAGCAGGTGATAACCGTCCTCTCTTCGACCAACAATGTGAAGGAAACGATTGACTTTAGCAGGCGCTGGCCAGCGAACTGTTGGGTGATTTGTGATCATTTGTTCACCTGCCAAGTGTCAATACTCAGTAGAATCGATACATCCGGGCCCGTGATCTTCAGGCGCCGTGGACGCAGTGTGTCCCCAACTTGTTTGATGTCTTTGTATTCGATGAGCCATTCATCAAAGGCGGTGAGTGGACCAGACGGGACGCTTTGGCTATCGACAAAGGTTCTGGCTAACCATTGGTTGGCGGCTTCAACGGGGATGTCCCATCCCAATACCGACTTCAGCAGTCGGCCTGAGTCCGCATCTTGCCAACGCCCGTCATCGGTCGTGAGGGTTGCGTGTCCTGGGCGGGCGACAAGATCGGCATACACTTTACCGAAACTGCCGTACAGTCGAATACGCGTTTCATCGGGTGCATAGCGCCAGATAAAATTGACAATCACCTGATCTTGTTTGGTGCGAATGGCGGCTCTTCCTTGTGCAGTCCAACCAAGATGCTGCGAATGACTAGGCGGCAGACTGGGTGGCGGAAAAAGAAAGCAACCATGCAATGCAAATACCACGATAAGATAGGAGCCATACCTCCAGAGTGCTTTCAGGAACTTCATTTTTTCGACAAGCTGTTGAATAGGTCTGGTGACAAATCTCGGATGATTTCCCGCAACACCGGATCATTTGGTTTGGCGTGGTAGGCTTTTTTGAAAAGTTTTTTGGCTTGGTCCATACGATCCGTCATCCAATAAACTGCTGCCAAATGGGCTTCCACAATTGGGTTGGGGTCTTGTTTGAGGGCTTTTTTCAAATAGGATTCCGCCTTCTCATATTGCTTAAGACGAAAATATAGCCAGCCGAGGCTGTCCAGGACGTAGCCATCTTTAGGGTTAAGCGAATGGGCCTTGTGAAGAAGTTGTTCGGCCTCGTCAAGTTTTTTGTTGGCATGTGCCAGTATGTACCCTAAGGCATTGAGGTAAGTGCCGTCTTCGGGTGATTTCCGGAGGAGTGTTCGTAAGGCCTGTTCGGCCTGCGTGTAATGGCCGAGTTTGAAGTGAGCAATGGCGCGTTCGTATTGATAGAGCGTATTGTCAGGGTGATGTTTTAACACTTGGCCAGTCAATGCAATGACTGCCTCGTGCGCATCTTTTTCCATCAAGATATCTAAGACCAGTTGCCGAACGGGCGCCTGGTCAGGTGATAGGAGGCCTGGGTAATGTCGCCAGATCGTGGTGAGTTCTTGATGTTCAGCGAGTGTCAGGGCCAAAAGAAAAAGAAATAGATCGTCTGGCTGCTTCTGCCATTCTTCGTCAAGCGCCATTTTGTATTGGCGGCCGTCTGGTGTCTCAGACAGCAGTTTTGCGGCGACTCTGGCAAGCTCAAGCTGTGTCGCTGGGTCGGCATCCTTGAGGCTGCGTAATCGCGAAATGGCCTGTTGATAATAGCCATCATTCGCCAACATTTTGGCGGCCGCAATACGCGCAGATTTGACGAGAGAAGGCGTACTGATCGAGTCAAAAAGCGATACCGCAAAGTCTTTTAAATACCTGTCTTCGGAATTGCGATAGACATGCGCCAAGAGCCAACGCGCCTGCTGGTGATGAGGTGCCTCTGCAAGCACCTGCAGCAAATAGCGCTCAGCTTGTGGAGCGTTCTGATTGTCTAAAGCCATCCCCGCGGCCATGACAAGTAAATCATGGTTTCCTGGGGCTTTCGCCATCACCTCGTCGAGACATTGTTTTCGCTCGTCAGCGGCGATGAGGCACCCTTTTGTAATGACGATGTGATTTCTGGTCCCGGGCTTGGCTTGTTCGAGACAAGCGCGAATGACGTCCGTTGGTGAGGCCTGCAGGAGCTGTCGGCAGGCTTCAATCCCGAGTACTAAATGCTCGGGATGTTTCCGAAAGGCCTTGAGCAGATCGCGTCCGGCGACAAGATGGTTCTGTGTCTGGTACGCCCGTTCGAGAATGACGGCAGGATGATCCGGGTAGCGTTGCTGCAATGCCTTCGAAATCGCAACGGCGGCATCGTCTTGGCCAGCTTTGCGCAACATTTCCATCATGGCGACCTGACTGGCGACATAAGCATCCGAAGATGTAGGAATTTTCCGCAGCGCTTCCAGCATGACCTCATTGCCGGTTTGCTCGGTCAGTTGCAACACAATCTGAATGTAACGTTGGAAACCTTTCGGGCGTGCTGCCGACCAAAGCCGAACCAGTGCCGGCGCAAGCGCATCGACTTGTCCACTGCGGGCCAAACCTAGAACCACCACCGAATGTGCCAAATCATTTTCAGGATCAATCGCCGCCCAAACTCGTGCTGCTTGCAGAGATCGGATCCAGTCTTTGCGTTGTTCCGCGATACGTACTGCCGTTTGCGCTGCTTCCGCATCATGCCAAAATTGTGCTTTTTCAATCAGTTTCGGCAATGCCACATCGTAATTTTGCGTGGCCAGTGCAATGTCAGCGACCACCTTGGCGCGTAACGCTTCTGTCGACGTATTGGGGTCGATTGAGTTCACGGCTTTCTGACTGGCGCAGCTTGTCAGAGCAAGCAACAAGAGCAGTAAGCTTGGGGCGCGCATTTCACTTCCTTGAACAAACTCAGTGGCATCAAATATACATGATGTCGATCAAAGCGCAACATGAGCGGTGGCCTATAATATCGACGCATACGAATCGGGAAGGGCGTGATATAATCGCCGCGTTCAATAAATATTGAGTGAAAGCATGGCGCTGACAGTTCTTGGTCTAAACCATAAGACGGCTCCGGTGGAGGTTCGGGGATGGGTCAATTTCGCCCCAGAACAGCTCAGTGCTGCGTATAATCAGCTATTGGCCCTGGAGGAGGTCGACGAAGCGGCCATTTTGTCGACCTGCAATCGAACTGAGATTTATGTCAGTGGCCGACTGTCATCTTCCTGGCTTTTGGCCGATTGGCTGGAGCAGTTTCATGGTCTGTCGGCAGGGACATTGCGCGGCCGTTTGTATTGCCACGAAGGTCAGCAAATGGTCGAGCATTTATATGCGGTGGCCGCTGGACTTGACTCAATGGTGCTTGGCGAACCACAGATCTTGGGACAAGTTAAGCAGGCCTACCAGCAAGCGCGAGAAGTCGGTGCCATCGGGCAAATTTTGGAACGATTGTTTCAGCAAACCTTTGCGGTGGCGAAGAAAATTCGTTCTGAGACCGAAATTGGTGCCAGTGCGGTGTCGGTGGCCTATGCAGCGGTTTCTTTGGCAAAGCAGATTTTCGGAGCGCTTGATGAGACATCGGCTTTGCTGGTTGGCGCCGGTGAGACCATTGAGCTTGTGGCCAAACATCTGGCTACCGGCGGTTGTCGACGTCTGACTGTCGCCAACCGAACGCGTCGTCGCGCCGAGGAATTGGCTGCACAATTTGACGCTTCGGTGTGTGCGTTGGATGACATCCCTGAACAACTTGTGCATGCAGATCTTGTGATCACCTCAACAGGGAGCTCGTTGCCCATTATCGGCAAAGGGATGGTCGAAGCTGCGCTCAAGCAACGACGCCATCGACCAATGTTTATGGTCGATCTCGCTGTGCCTGCAGATATTGAGCATCAAGTTGGCGAACTTCGGGATGTGTATTTGTATAATGTTGATCACCTGAAAAAAGTGGTGGACGAAAATTTACGTATTCGCGAAACCGCTCGAGCGGAGGCGCTGCGCATCGTTGTTGAGTCAGCCGAAGCGTTTATGGAGTGGCAGCAAGGACTATCACACGTTGATGTGATTCGGACGTTTCGCAGCCATTATGAGAATTTGTGTGAGCAGGAATTGAAACGTGCCCTGCGGTTATTGGAAACACAGTCACCTGAACAAGTGGTTCGACAGCTGGCGCATCGTTTGACGAACAAATTTTTGCACCGTCCCACGCGATTCTTGCAGGACGCGAGTCGACAGGCAGAAACGGATAAAGTTCGACAGCTGTGTGAGATCTTTAATCTACAACACAAGAATCGTCATCACGAATGAAATCTTCGATAAAAAATAAATTATCGCAACTTGCCGAGCGGCATGAAGAATTGGCCGCGCTTTTGTCTGATGCTGAAGTCATTCAGGACAACGAGCGTTTTCGAACGTTATCGCGCGAATATGCCGAATTAGAAACCGTCGTGTCGCTGTTCAAGCAATGGGAAAAAGTTTCTCAGGATTTGGCGCAGGCGAAATCCATGCTGGCAGACAGTGACGGTGAGATGCGCGCCTTAGTCGAAGATGAAATTAGGGATTGCGAGTCTCGCCTTGAAGCATTGGAGCTGTCGCTGCAGAAAGCGTTGCTGCCAAAAGATCCAAACGATCACAAGGATGTTTTTCTTGAAATTCGGGCGGGGACTGGCGGTGATGAGGCGGCTTTGTTTGCAGGCGATCTTTTCAGGATGTATGGCAAGTATGCGGAACGCAAGGGTTGGCGCCTTGAGATAGTTTCCGCCCACCCAGGGGAAAAAGGTGGGTATAAGGAAATCATCAGTCGAATTTGTGGCGATCATGTTTACTCCCGACTGAAGTTTGAATCGGGCGCTCATCGTGTACAGCGCGTCCCCGAAACCGAAAGTCAGGGGAGAATTCATACATCGGCATGCACGGTCGCCATTTTGCCAGAAGCCGATGAGATTGAGTTGCCAGAAATCAATCCAGCCGATCTGCGGGTGGATACCTTCCGAGCGTCTGGGGCGGGTGGACAACATGTCAATAAAACCGATTCCGCCGTTCGGATTACCCATTTGCCGACCGGGATTGTGGTGGAATGTCAGGACGAACGTTCACAGCACAAAAACCGTGCGAAAGCGATGAAAATGTTGCAGTCCAAAATTCTCGATATGCGCCAGCGTGAGCAACAGGCCGAAGAAGCCACGACGCGTCGTAATTTGGTGGGTACGGGCGATCGCTCGGATCGCATTCGAACCTACAACTTTCCTCAGGGCCGTGTGACGGATCATCGCATCAACTTGACGCTCTATAAGTTAGACGAGATTTTGGAAGGCGATCTTGACCAGATCATCGAGCCATTACTCAACGAACATCAAGCCGATCTACTTGCTGCCATGTCGGAAGATGAAGCGTAACCGATGGCGGAGCAACGGCAAGGATTGACAATAAAACAGCTGCTCAGTGAAGGGGTGGCTTTGCTTGAAAACTGGTCAGAGACAGCTGCCCTAGATGCCCGAATCTTGCTTGAGCATGTTGTTGGTATGACGCATGCCGAGCTCATCATTCGCGATCAAGAACCAGTGGCCGAGGCACAAAAGCGCGCGTATCTTGAACTGCTCGCCCGACGCGCCAAAGGGGAACCAGTCGCCTATCTTATCGGCGAAAAAGAATTTTGGTCACTGCCTTTCATGGTGACACCCGCCACCCTCATTCCGCGCCCTGAAACCGAATTGTTGGTGCAATACTTGATAGAACATTTGGCCCATGGCTGTCGCGTGGTGGATCTTGGCACCGGCAGTGGCGCTATCGCCATTGCGCTTGCCAAGTCACGTCCGGATCTTGAGGTTTGGGCGACAGATCTTTCGGAAGCTGCGTTGGCCGTGGCCAAGGCAAATGGAGAGCGCCATGGCGTACGAGTGCATTGGCGCCTTTCAGACTGGGGCGCAGCGTTGACTGGAATCGTGTTTGATGCCATTGTCTCCAATCCGCCCTATATTGCAGAGAGCGATCGCCATTTACAACAGCCAGCCTTGCAATACGAGCCGCGAAATGCGCTGGTATCGGGAGAAGATGGATTGGATGACATCAGAAAAATTGTCAGATATGCCGAAGGCGCTTTGACGCCGGGCGGCGTTCTTGTGCTTGAGCACGGTTATCAGCAGGGCCCGGCGGTTAAAGAATTGATGACAAAAGCAGGCTTTTGCCAGCCACAAGTGTTATATGATTTGGCCGGGTTATGGCGGGCGACCTGTGGATGCAGACCGACTGCGGAAGAAAGGAGCGACAGTAATGAAAAAGTATAAGTTGTGGGCTTGGGTTGGACTTTTGGCGTGGGGGGTGGTTCGGGCTGCTTTGCCGGTGGCAGTGGACGGTGAGCCGCTTCCGACATTGGCGCCAATGATTGAGCGTGTTGCTCCGGCCGTGGTCAACATTGCCAGCACCAAAGTGGAACAAGGTGCGCTTTACCGAGATCCGTTTTGGGGGCGCTTATTTCGGACGCCCTCTCGGAAGGCGCAATCATTAGGCTCTGGCGTCATTGTGGATGGCAAACATGGCTACATTTTGACCAATCAACATGTGATTGGTGATGCAGACGAGATCACTGTACGGTTGGCGGATGGGCGTGAATTTGAAGCAACACTGGTGGGGGCCGATAAGGCTTCTGACGTCGCGGTCATCCAGATTAACGCAGAAGATCTCGTCGCCGTGCCGATGGCCGATTCCGACAAGGTGCGGGTGGGTGACTTTGTCGTCGCGATCGGCAACCCGTTTAATTTGGGACAAAGTGTCACAAGCGGTATCGTGAGTGCAGTTGGACGAAGTGGCTTAGGCATCGAGGACTTTGAGGATTTTATTCAGACAGATGCGGCCATTAATCCGGGAAACTCAGGTGGCGCCTTGGTCAATCTAAAAGGGGAGTTAGTGGGCATTAATACCGCCATCATTGCGCCTGGTGGCGGTAATGTCGGTATTGGCTTTGCCATTCCGATCAACCTTGCTCACCGTTTGATGCAACAATTAATTCGGTATGGTGAAGTCAGACGCGGTTATTTCGGTATACGTGGTGATGTGCTCACGCCAGCCCTAGCCAGAGCATTACAAGTGCCGACCCATGGTGGCATCGTTGTCACACAGGTGACGCCAAATTCTCCAGCGGATGAGATTGGCATCAAACCGTACGATGTGATTACTCAAGTTGATCAAAGGCAAGTCGCGTCAATGGCGCAGTTTAATAACTATGTTGGGTTGCAGCCAGCCGGAAGCAGAGTCCGGGTGGTTTTCTGGAGAGATGGCCAAAAACTTGAACGTGTTGCAACATTGCGCATGCCCGACTACAAGCGTGTCA
>RFGJ01000297.1 GCA_003696665.1 Gammaproteobacteria bacterium
CGTATTAACCAACTGAAATAGAATGAAAAATTTGCCTTGAACTTGTTTGAATCTCCTTGGTCTATACTTACAGCAGTACCCAGTGATGGACCCCAAAAGCGGTCCAGTTTGCAGCGTTGCTCGCTAGCGCACTTAAGCTCGCTGACTTTCAACCCCCCCATTTGCCCGGCCTGATCTGTCAATGTTCCGGGCATTTTTTTATGGCTAATTTTCTTGACACCTCAGCGTGTTAAACATATGTTTGAAACACTTGTTCTAATGAGGATGGTAAGGTGTCCGAAACAAGGGCTCGCAAAATTCCAACCAAAGAAAAAGTGCTGCATGCGGCCGAGGTGCTGTTTGCCGAGCATGGTTTTACAGAGACTTCTTTGCGCCAAATCACCGAACGCGCTGGCGTCAATTTGGCTTCTGTCAACTATCACTTTGGTTCGAAGAAAGCATTAATTCAAGCGGTATTCGAGCGTTTTCTGGCGGCTTATTTCGAAACCGTTGATGAGCGATTGATCGAGATTGAAAAAAACAACCAGATCAATGCCAGGACGATTCTTCGGGCAATGGGAGAGGCACTGTTGTCGCTGGACAAAATGCGACCGGATGGTATGAGCATTTTTCTTAAGTTGCTGTGGCGAGCTTATGCCGAGTCACAAGGCCATCTGCGCAAATTGATGATGCTTCGTCACGGCCATACCGCGCGAAGATTTTTCCGTCTCGTGTATCAGGCGCTACCAAATCGTACGCCAGAAGACATCTTTTGGCGACTACACTTTGCAATGGGGGCAACGGTTTTCGCGCTTTCCGGCAAACGTGCGCTGTCGGAAATTAGCGAAGATGAATTCGGCGTAACAAGTGAAAGTGAAGCGATCGTTGAGCGACTCGTCGACTTCATTTCAGGTGGTTTGGCAACAAATTCTTAAGTGATACGGAGAAAGAAATGATGACGGTTTGGCTTGTGTTTGGGGTTCTTTTGATGGCCGTGGCTGTTGTGTTGTGGCAACCTCAGCTACGGAAAAATGCATTGACCCGGCCAATCATGCGGTGGTTTTCGCGGGCATTGCCGCCTATGAGCGATACCGAACGAGAAGCCATCGAAGCCGGTGACGTAGACTGGGATGGCAGTCTGTTTCAGGGAAATCCTGATTGGCGAAGTTGGTTGGCACGACCGAAACCGCAATTAAGACCAGAAGAACAAGCGTTCATGGATGAGCAAGTAAGTCGGTTGTGCGAAATGCTGGACGATTTCGAGGTGTCGTTTGCGCGTAAGGATTTGCCGGAGCCTGTGTGGGAGTACATTAAACGAGAAAGATTTTTCGGCATGATTATCCCTAAAGAATACGGCGGCCTGGGATTCTCCGCATTGGCGCACTCAGCGGTAGTGACGACGATTGCATCGCGCAGTATTGCGGCTGCAGTTACAGTGATGGTGCCAAATTCGTTGGGGCCTGCCGAACTCCTGTTGCACTACGGCACTCAAGAGCAGAAAGCGCATTATTTGCCTCGTTTGGCTGATGGTCGAGAAATTCCTTGTTTTGCCCTGACATCACCGGTAGCGGGCTCGGATGCTGGCGCACTGAATGATACGGGGGTGGTGTGCCGCGGGGAATGGCAAGGTGAAGAAGTCATTGGTGTACGTCTAAATTGGAACAAGCGTTATATCACGCTGGCGCCTGTGGCGACGGTGTTGGGTCTCGCGGTTCAACTGAAAGATCCCGAGGGCCTGATTGGCGAGCCTGGCGATCGGGGCATTACCTTGTTCCTCATTCCAACCAACCTGCCGGGCGTGCAAATCGGTCGCCGACACTACCCTATGTATCAGGCTTTCATGAACGGACCGACACAAGGTCAGGATGTTTTCGTACCATTGGATCATATCATTGGTGGCGTGGATTATGCCGGAAAAGGGTGGCAGATGCTGATGGAATGCCTTGCGGCGGGTCGTTCGATTTCACTGCCAGCCTTAGGGACGGCGAGCGGGAAGATGGCCTATCGGCTCACTGGCGCGTATGCCGCCATTCGTCAACAGTTTGGTACGGAAATTGCCAACTTTGAGGGTGTGGCAGAGGCCATGGCACAAATTGCTGGCGATGCCTATATGCTGGAAGCTGCCCGGTTGGCCACTGCGCAAACGGTCGACCGTCAAGTGAAGCCTGCGGTTTTGTCTGCCATTGCCAAGTACCATATGACGGAAGCGGGGCGGCGTGCCATTACCCATGCGATGGATGTGCACGGGGGGCGCGGCCTGATTGTTGGCCCACGAAACTATTTGGCAAACGGTTATATTTCTAATCCGATTGCGGTGACTGTGGAAGGCGCCAACATTCTGACGCGTAATCTGATTATCTTTGGACAAGGGGCGATGCGCTGTCATCCGTATGTTTTATCGGAAATTAAGGCCTTGGCCGACGATGATCTCGCGGCCTTTGATAAGGCATTTTGGGGGCACGTTCGCTATGTGCTGAAAAATTTGAGCCGCTCGGTGACAACTGGGCTGTTTGGGACCTGGTGGTTACCGCGTCCAGTCGAAGGGAGCGTTGGGCGCTACTGTCAGCAACTGACTCGAATGAGTAGCGCATTGGCCTTATTGACCGATGTGGCGATGGGCGTGCTCGGGGGCGAGTTAAAACGCAAAGAACGTTTGTCAGCACGGCTTGGAGACTTGCTCAGCCATCTTTATTTGGCGTCTGCCACATTGAAGTTTTTCGTTGATGGTGGACAGAAAGAGGAAGAACGTCCGTATGTTGAGTGGGTGGTTGAACGCGCATTGTGTGAATGTGAACAGGCAATCATGGCGTTTTGCCGAAACTTTCCGAATCGTATCTTGGGTGCGGTCCTCAAACGTTTGGTGATGCCATTTGGCCCGCGTCATCTTGGGCCCACGGATGATCTTGAACTTGCCATGGTGCAAAGCATGGTACGTGACTCTGACGTGCGGCGTCGACTTTCACAGTTTACTTACGTTCCAGCCGATGCTAACGATGCCACGGGCCGGGTCGAAATGGCGTTCCTAGCTGTTTTGGCGGCCGCACCTGCGGAGCGCAAGTTGCGCAAAGCGATTCGGCAAGGCTTGGTCGATCAAGCAGCTGTGCGTGACCAGCAGCTATCACAGGCGCTTAACAACGCCATATTGACCGAGCCAGAAGCGGCGCTCATTCGTGAGGCCGATGCAAGGCGTTGGGATGCTATTCAGGTCGATGATTTCTCGCCGGAGATTCTACTTGAGCCGCTACGTTGGCTTGACCAGATTGCAACGAGCGATAAAGTGGCTTGATTGTATCACTGGATGCCCCGGTCCAAGTGCACGGTAGTCCCTTTGGACCGGGGCTTTTTTATGCTTGTGCAGCGAAAGATGGCAGTAGCGGAAGAGCGTCAGCCAATACATCTGGACGACGCAATATTGCGCGTGCCTTGGCAATGTCCGGCGCAAAATAACGGTCCCTGTCATAATGCATCACTTCTGCCCGAAGGAAGGCATGAAATTTCTCCAGGCTGGGCGATGTTTTCAGCGGACGCCTGAAATCGATGGCCTGTGCCGCTGCCAAATATTCTACAGCGAGAATGCCATTGACATTGTCATTCATGTCGCGTAAGCGGCGTGCGGCGAAAGTCGCCATGCTGACATGGTCTTCCTGATTGGCCGAGGTGGGCAAACTGTCCACACTGGCCGGGTGCGCAAATGTTTTGTTTTCACTGGCTAGGGCGGCTGCCGTCACGTGGGCAATCATGAAGCCGGAGTTGACGCCACCATTTTCGACAAGAAAAGCCGGTAATCCAGACATATGCTTATCAATCAGGAGCGCCACCCGCCGCTCAGACAATGCGCCAATTTCGCTGATGGCGATGGCCAGATTGTCGGCGGCCATAGCCACAGGCTCCGCATGAAAATTACCGCCAGAGAGAATGTCATTATCATCCGGAAATACGAGCGGGTTATCGGAAACTGCGTTGGCTTCGGTGAGCAGCACTTGGGCAGCAAATCGGATTTGGTTTAGCACCGCCCCCATCACCTGTGGCTGACAGCGCAAGCAGTAGGGATCCTGCACGCGCTCACAATCTCGATGGGAGTCACGGATTTCGCTGCCTTGCAGGATCTTACGATAGGCGCGCGCGACATCGATCTGTGCTTCATGGCGACGAATATGATGAATGCGCTCATCAAACGGGGTATCTGAGCCTGCGGCACCATCGACGGACAACGCGCCGCATAATATCGCGCCGGCAAAATTGTATTCTGCTTCAAACAACCCGGCCAATGCCAAGGCCGTGGAAACATTAGTGCCATTAAGCAGTGCCAGCCCCTCTTTTGGGGCGAGTGACACAGGCTGAATGCCAGCTTTGGCAAGGGCGATTTCAGCTGGTTGCCATTGACCTTCATAGAAAACATCGCCAACGCCCATCATCGCAGCACTCAGATGGGCCAATGGGGCGAGGTCACCCGACGCACCAACACTGCCTTTTTCTGGAATGCATGGGTAGATGCCAGCATTGTACAGTGCAATCAGTGTGTGCAGTGTCTCACGTGTGATGCCAGAATAGCCTTGCGCGAGGGAGTTGATTTTGAGCGCCATGATGAGGCGAACCACATTCTCAGGCAGAGGGTCGCCGGTGCCAACCGCGTGGGAGAGCACAAGACTTTTCTGGAGCAGCGATAAATCGTCGTCACTGATTCGTGTGTTGGCGAGCAGGCCAAAACCTGTGTTGATGCCATAAACTGTCTTTTTCTGTGACAGCACGTCGGCAACCGTTTTGGCCCCTCTGTCAACCTGTTGCCAAGTGTTTTCAGGCAACACAATGGGCACATGTTGTTCATAAATGGTGCGCAGGTCGTTAAGCGTCAGATTACCTGGCACCAATGTCAACTTTTGCATGTCCAACACCTCATTTCTCGGGGTTAAGCATAGGCAAATCCAGGCCGTGCTCCCGTGCGCACTCAATGGCGATGTCGTAACCGGCATCGGCATGGCGCATGACGCCAGTACCGGGATCGTTGGTCAATACGCGTTCTAGACGGCGGTCGGCTTCTTCGCTGCCGTCACAGACAATGACCATGCCTGCGTGCTGCGAAAAGCCCATGCCGACGCCCCCGCCATGATGTAGGCTTACCCAGGTGGCACCACTGGCGGTGTTGAGTAACGCATTGAGTAGAGGCCAATCTGACACGGCATCAGAGCCATCGCGCATGGATTCTGTCTCACGGTTTGGACTGGCGACAGAACCGGAATCAAGGTGGTCACGGCCAATGACGATGGGGGCTTTCAATTCGCCACGCCGCACCATTTCGTTGAAAGCAAGGCCGAGTTTGGCGCGTTGGCCCAGGCCGACCCAACAGATGCGGGAGGGCAATCCTTGGAATTTGATGCGCTGTTGCGCCATGTCAAGCCAGTTATGCAAGTGCGGATCATCCGGAATAAGTTCTTTGACTTTGGCGTCTGTCTTGTAGATGTCCTCGGGGTCGCCAGAGAGCGCGGCCCAGCGGAAAGGACCGATCCCTCGACAGAAAAGGGGACGAATATAAGCGGGCACAAAACCCGGAAAATCAAACGCATTGGCCACCCCGGCTTCGAAGGCCATCTGTCGAATATTGTTACCGTAGTCAAAGGTCGGGACGCCTTGATTGTGAAATTCCAGCATGGCCTGTACTTGTTTGGCCATTGAGGCTTTTGCGGCGTCGACAACGGCCTCAGGGTTTTCCTGCCGCATCTGTTCGGCATATTCGAGTGTCCAGCCTTCCGGCAGATAGCCGTTCAGTGGGTCGTGGGCGCTTGTTTGATCCGTCACGGCATCCGGTCGGATACCGCGTCGCACGAGTTCAGGGAAAATTTCAGCCGCGTTGCCCAACAGACCAACGGATACCGGTGAATTGTGCTCGCACGCTTCTTTGATCCACGTAAGCGCGGTGTCGAGATTGTCTGTCCATTTATCCAGATATTTGGTCTGAATCCGTTTTTCTATGCGGGCCGGGTCGCACTCGACCGCCAACATGGAAAAACCAGCCATTGTCGCAGCCAACGGCTGCGCGCCGCCCATGCCGCCAAGGCCGCCAGTGAGAATCCACTTGCC
>RFGJ01000298.1 GCA_003696665.1 Gammaproteobacteria bacterium
CGGCCAGGGGAGTTATCGGCTCAGGGACTTGATGACAGGGGAAATGTTGCATGATGAGCCGGTTGAAATTCGGCCACAGGAAATTCTGGCATGGCACCGCGCGGAAAAAAGAAAGGTTGTCTGGCACGGACGCTTGTCGCAAATCCCCAAAGAATATCGAGAGCGCGCAAATCTGGGTTCTGCCCTGGTTGTTGCCCTGGCACAAGAGCGTTATAGACGACCGAATAAAGACGAGCTGAAAAACAAAAAGGATGACGAGACTAACTATATCTATATAGACATCAGTTGTTTGCCTAAACCATTGCCGCCTGGTTTTTTCCACCGGAAAGGGCGTCTGTACAGTGAAGTTAGCGGCTATTTCAATAAAAACCGCTGGCTTGAAGAGTATGGGCTTTTTTTGGCTTGGCAGTCCTTGAAAGATCAGGCCGATAAGGTTTTGGTCTGGTTCGGCACCGACTTGAAGACGGATGAACAAGGCCAGGACGAAGCCGACGTCATTCTTGTCCGAGGTCCAAAGACGCTTGTGATTGAGGCCAAGGCGCGTAACGCCGGTGAAGGTGCGGGGGCCGATCTGCATAAACGGATCCGAAAAACACAGCGTTTTTTCGGCAGCCATGCCAAGGTACTCATGTTTCACCCGGCATGGAAGAAAAACCCTCCAACCGATTTGAAGTCTCTGGCCGGAGATAATGCCTATCTCATTGGGTCCGATGTGAATGCCTTCAAGAATGCAGTGCGTGAAACTCTGGCCTAACCAATCAAGGATAAACCGCTCACAGGAGGGCAGCCTATGAGTCAGACGTTGGTGGCCTTTGCCGCCAAGGGAATCCAGAACTACATCTTTGCCAGCAACCGCTTGCGCGAAATCGTCGGCGGCAGCGAGTTGGTCGATAAGCTTTGCACCAGCTTTCTGGATGACTGCCTCGACAAACTTGGTCTGAAAGGGCATTGCACCCCCCTGGTGCAAGCGGCCGGGTGGGGGAGGCTTCTTTTCGATGAGGCCAACGCCGCGCTGCAATTCACCCAAACCTGGCCGATGCTCTGCTCTCTTTTTGCCCCCGGGCTGCAGATGGTGCAGGTCTCCGTCGAGGTGACCGGTTCCTTGGGCGATGCCCTGCGGCAGGTCAGCGAACAGCTCGAGGTCGCCCGCAACCGCCCCGTCGCAATGTTGCCCGAAATCGGCCCTCTGGTCGAGCGGGCGCCGC
>RFGJ01000299.1 GCA_003696665.1 Gammaproteobacteria bacterium
CATTGGCCTGAAGGTTGCCACTGCCGGCCACGATGTTGACGCCGATGTTGCCGCTGGCGCCCTGGAGCGCGTTGCCACCGAAGCTGGCGGTGTTGGTGGTCGGATAGGTGGCGCAGCGGAAGTGCGTATTAAAGGTTGTGTTGCTGCCGTCCAGGTTGACCTGGGCCAGGTCGTCAAAGGAGAATTTGCCTTTCTGCTCGAACTTCATCTCTTTGTCGCCATGGTCATCATGGCCCTCGGGCTTCGCCGATTTGGGTTTGGGCCCCTCATGTTCCCCATGTTCTTCTTTTTGTTTGATTTCGCTTTCAAATTTTCCGCCTGGCAGCGCTATCGTCCCGGCCAGATGGGATTCACTCGTTTTGTATTTCCCTTCAAATTCAAGACTCTTTTCAGGCGTGTTCTGGGTGCAGTTGTCCTTGATGTTCTGATTCAGGTCGACGGTTGCGATCCCACTGTTACCCTGACCGACGCTGATGGCGGTCATGTTGCTCTGTGCATTGTAGGTCCCGGCACCGAGATTGACACCGATGTTGCCCTCGGCCCCTTCCAATGCACTGCCATTCAGGGTCGCGTCGTTGGTTGTTGCGGCATTTTCAACCATGTCGCTTTCAACCGTCTGGGTTTTGTAAATTTCGGCGTCGATCAGAGCCCCATCCTCTTCGGTTTTGGCGATGGCGGTCAGGTTGTCCTGGGCGTTGTTGGTTCCTGCGGCGGTGTTGACGCCGATGTTGCCCTCAGCCCCTTTCAGGGCGTTGTCGCTGACACTGGCATCATTGACCAGCTGCTGGTTGAACACCCCATTGCCCTTGATGGTTTGGGCATTGTTCACCACGGCAGTCGCCGCGCCATTCGGTTGAAGGTTGCCCTTGATATTGACTTCGACCTCGACCTTTTTCTTCAGCTCCATCGTGAGATTGGCGCCCGGCTTTTTGTCGTCATCTTTTTTGTGTTCGTCCGCCAAAGCCAGTGCCGGCGCCAGAACAAAGGGCAGGGCGATGAGCAGGCAGAGAATGCGTTTCATGGTTTGTTCCCCCTTTCATGTGCGTGTTGGTGGTTGCTGGACTACTCAATGGTCATGGACA
Source organism: Gammaproteobacteria bacterium (assembly GCA_003696665.1). NCBI lineage: Bacteria > Pseudomonadati > Pseudomonadota > Gammaproteobacteria > Gammaproteobacteria bacterium. Next base: position 1,083 of record RFGJ01000299.1, read on the forward strand.
TCAGGGCGATACCAATGCTGTTGCGAATGCTGTTGCCTGAACCGGCCGACTGGCTGACCTGGACCAGGCCGGTGGCGCCGCTGAGGGCCTGACCTTCGATCAGGTCGACTCTTTGGCCCGGTGCCGGCGGTGCATGC
>RFGJ01000300.1 GCA_003696665.1 Gammaproteobacteria bacterium
CGGCACAGCGATGAGGAGGGAGCGGATGACCATCATGAGGCAGGGGCGGACGTCGATCGCAGGATGGGGCATGGCAGGGCTCATCGGCATGCTCGCCGCGCGCGCGGCGGTGTCCGCACCACAGACGACTTTGTCGCGGGTGCGCGGGGCCGAGGAAAAGCGCGTGAAATTGCTCAGCGCGGTCCGCCGCTACAAGGCCCGCCAGGTCAGATAGCCCATGGCAACACGTCGTCCGCCAGTGTGACATTTTTGCAACATATTTCAGCAAAAACATCCCTGAGCCCGACGACCGGTGGGTTTCAGCCTTCCTTCCTTCCAACAGATACTATAGAGAATTTTTGGCTGTCTGGACAGCTTTACAGCAGGGGATGGACATGCATGCCGCCGGTGTGGACGCCGGAGGCGAACGGCATGGAGCATGATCTCCGCCCGGCTGAGATGTAGAAGAAATTAGAGAGGGAAGGAAGGCAATCATGGCGAAACAGCTGCTGGACTGGCGGCGTCGTGCGCTGCTTTGCGGCACGGCCGTCGTGGCGGGCATTGCTCTCGCATCATATGGAAAGTTGGCGGCAGCCCAGACACAGGGTGATGATCAGGCAGATGCCACCGAGGGTGAAGAGATTGAACAGATTGTTGTCACGGGCTCGCGCATTCGCCGCCTTGACTTTGTGAGCAACAGTCCGGTCTTGACGGTTTCAGGCGATCAGGTGTGGTTGCAGGGCGCCATCAATGTCGAGGAATTTTTGAACGAGCTTCCTCAGCTTATACCGGGTCTGAACCAGACTTCGAATAATCCGGGGCTGGGGGGTATCGCGGCACTCGATCTGCGAGGCCTTGACCCCAAAAGAACGTTGATCCTCGTGAATGGTCATCGGATCACGCCCGCGACAAACGGCGGGATATACGATGTCAACTTTATCCCCGCAGGTCTGATTGAGCGCACCGAAGTCGTTACCGGGGGCGCGTCAGCGGTGTACGGCTCAGATGCGATCGCGGGCGTTGTGAATTTTATCCTGAAGCGGGATTTCGAGGGGTTTGAGGCTGGCTCGCAGTATGAGGTCAACGAGGCGGAGGGGCACCAAGTCTTCTCTGCCAATCTTCTGCTTGGCGGAAATTTCGCTGACGGGCGTGGTAATGCAACTCTGTTTGGTGAGTACCTGACCAGAGATCAGCTTCTGCAGGGAGAGTTGCCCTTTGGGTTTGATCAGGGCCCGTTTGCGCGCAGCTCGCGTATTCCGCAGGGGCGTCTTTCGGGGCAGGCCGCCAATCCTTATGATCTGGTGGCATGGAATGCGGCCACACGAAACAATACGTTCTGTGCTGTTGATGCCAATGGGGATGGCCTCTGCGATGACGCAAATGGCGATGGGATGGTGGATGCGGATGATTTCACCATCAGCCCCTCTCAGAATTTGCAGTTCAATCCGGATGGCACGCTTGCCGGGCCGGCTGGTCTCTATAACTATGCGCCGCCGAATGCAGCCATTCTTCCAATGACGCGCTTCATTACGCGTGCTGAGGTCCGGTATGAGCTGTTCGATGGTCACGAGTTCAGTTCAAATGTGACCTTTGCAAACATCAATACGCGCCAGCAGTTGGCGCCCACCCCTGCGGATATCGTTTTGGATCCGCAGCAGTTCCGGAACAACCCGCTCATTGACCCTGACGTGATCGCGCTGTTGGACAGCCGAGTGGATCCCAATGCTCCGTTTGAAGTGCGGCGGCGCATGGTGGAGGTTGGAAACCGAATTTCCAACGTTGACAGAAAGTACTTCGAATGGGGCTGGGGTATGCAGGGCCCTCTGCCCGGCCTTGAAGGGTTCAACTATGACGTTTACGCAAAGTTTGGTCGGGTGGATGAGAATACCCGTAACTTGAACAACGTTTCGCGATCGCGGACGATTGCAGCTTTGGAAGGGTGTCCTCCGGGGGCGCCGGTCGGTTGTATTCCCGCTACCATTTTCGGTGAGGGTTCCCTTACCCCGGAAATGGCTGATTATCTCCGGCTTAACACGGATGAGGATTTGAAATTCAAGCAGGAGACGGTTACCGCCAACATTGACGGTCCGCTCTTTGAACTTCCTGCCGGAGAAATGCGGGTTGCTGTTGGTTACGAATTTCGGCGCGATGCTTCCGTATTCCAGGTTGCCGATGCGGAAGAAAAGGGCGATATCATCGGCTTTAACGCGATCCGTGGTATTAGTGGCCACATTCGTGTCCACGAATTCTACGGTGAAGGTGTGGTTCCAATTGTGAAGGATCTCTTCCTTGTCGAGAATTTAGAGGTTGAGGGCGGTTACCGCCTCTCGGACTACTCGACGATCGGAACCGTCAGCACCTACAAGATTGGCGGAAGTTGGACGCCCCACAACATGATCCGCCTGAGGGCGATGTTCAACAAGGCGACGCGGTCGCCGAATATCTTCGAGCTCTTCCAGGCCGGGGACGAGAACTTCCCGCAGTTTTCTGACCCCTGCAACGCAAGCTCTTCGCCCTCACCGGAAGTCAAGGCCTTCTGCATTGCGCAGGGTGTCCCTGCAGCGGCAATCGACACTTTCCAGCAGAACGACACGCAGGTCCGTGCGTTGGAGTTCGGAAATCTCGATCTTCGCCAAGAGAAGGCCAAGACGATTACTGCGGGTGCGGTTGTCACGCCTGACGAGTTCATTCCCGGGCTGACCTTGACGGTCGATTTCTATAGAATTCGGCTGATTGGTGCGATCTCGGACCTGACTGTGGGGCAGATCTTGAACGCCTGCTTCCAGGCGCTGGATCTGAATGATCCGAACTGCCAGCGCATTACCCGGGATCCGACAACCGGCCAGATTCTTACGATCAACACGACCCGCGCCAATGTGTCGTCCATTCAGACGCGTGGCTACGACTTTACCTTGTCGTACCAGGTTGATTTTGACGACACACCGCTCAAAATGATTCCGGGAAGCTTCCGGATGAAGCATGTGGCGTCCTACGTGACCCAGTATCTGTTCGACGGTGTGGATATCTTGGGTAGGTCTGGAGGCGGCGCTGGTGGCGCGCTTCCGAAGTGGCGCGTTACGCTTGAGTTCACCTATGACCCAATTCCCGGCCTGAGCATCGATTGGCAGAGCCAGCGAATTGGCTCCACTTCGCAACCGTTCTCAGAGATCGGAAATCTGGGCCCGGGGTTTGACTTTACAAAGCCCTTGCCCGTTGTGTGGTATCATGATCTGAGCGTCAGTTACGATCTCACGGACTGGCTGCAGGTGAACTTCGGCGTTGACAACGTCTTTGACAAGCAGCCGCCGAACTCTATTGATTTCCCGGGTTTCCAGATCGACGGGCAATCTGGGACGGATCCCTCCACGTATGATATTCTGCGGCGTCGCTATCGCTTCGCTATCCGTATTCGGCGATAGTCGCGCAAGAAATCATACGGAGTTTGAATCCTGGGGGCGATGGGGTAACATCCATCGCCCCCTTTTTGCGAGAGGTCAATGGTGGGGGTCCAGACTGACGGAAAGCCATTCTTTGGGTGGAGGATTTGTCTCATCGAAATCTCTTTAATTGGCGTCAGCCACTCCCATATTAAGGGAGCATATATTAAAGGAGATAGTTAATAGCGATGTCCGGTATAAAGGATAAAAGGAAATTCTCTGAGAATCAGAGAGTGGCAAATTTTCCTTATTCAATCGAAGTTGATGCATGGAAAGTTTATTGGGATAGTTTATTATGTAAGAAAGAGTATATAGGAGAAAATGATTGTGTTATAGAATGTTGTGAAAATTTAATTAATAATAGCGTTATAGAAGGTTTTTGGTCTAGGAATATACCAAAAACAATAAGGTCAAATGAATCTTTTATAGAGCTGGCCTGTGGGTCGGGATCTGTTATCAGAAGAATCTATTCTTATGCCTGTTCCATTGAACAAGGGGCTCTTATTGTTGCTGCGGACATCTCTTTGAAAGCGCTCATGTTTGCAAAACATAAGTTTCCTATGGTTAAGTATGTGGTATTTGATCTTAATAATATTCCAATAAAGAACGAGACGTTTGACTATGTTACAAGTCAGTTTGGAATAGAATATGGTGGAGAAAAATCGATAATCAACTCACTGAAATTAGTAAATATGGGCGGCATATTTGCTGGAATTTTTCATGTGTCAGGTGGGGCAATAGAGGAGGAATGTCTATCCAACCAAGAATCAATAAATAATTTATTGGAGTCTAATATTTTTGAATTTGCACGAACTGCAATAAGCAGAAAGATCTCTTATCTTAAAGGAGAGTGCAATCGTGAGTGCTTAAGAAAGGCCCATGATCAATTCCTTTCTTCTTATCGCACAATAGAAGAGGCTATTGCTGGTAGGCAGGCTATAGGAGCTAATCCTCCGGCCGATAAACACATTTATGATGCGGTTTCTCAAATAATAAATATTTATAATAACTTATCCAAATTTGGCAATTTGAATAATATCCTGAAGGTTATATCATTTATCGAGAAACAATTTATTTCTTATATGGCAAGAATGTCTTCCATGGTACAATCTTCGCTTGGCGATTCAACGATTAATGATATTAAAAACTTTATGGACTGTCAAGGATTTGAATATGAAATAGATAAAATTTATCTTTCGGAAAATGATCACAAGCCATTCGCTTTAACATTAGTTGCAAATAGAATAAATAAATATAAATAGAAATAGATTTTCTTTTATTTTTGATTTTGTGTGGGATGATTTATTATCATTATATTTCTTTGTTTCAGAGGTTTCAGAGAAGGAGGATGAACTGACAGATTCGTTTTGGCTGTCGAAAGATCAATAGAAGCGGATCGAGCTCTGTCTTCCCGCATGCAAACAAGGGTTCAGGCGTGTGGACGACCGCCGCGTAATCGGTGGCATCCTCCGCCTGTCACAAACTGGCATTCCCCGGCAGCACGCGGGAGGAACGCGACTCCAGGCCATGCTCTCCAACCGCTTTCGCCGCTGGGCGGAGGGGAGCGGGGAAGAGAAGTTTTTCTCGCTTGCGGAAGAAGGTTTTCCGGGGCGTGTCGTCATCGACAACATGGTCGAGGATGCACTGTTAGGCTGGCGGCGGAAAAGAGGAGGCGCGGAGGCAATGCATCGGGCGCTTGCCCGGCGGCTGCACGAGCATGAACCATCTCCTGATAGATGCCTTGGGACGCCCTTTGTCGCCTTAAGTGCGGATCAGACAAGCAATTGTCGCTTTGCCCAGCAGTATCTGGAACCTCTTTTGGGCCTGTGTGATGTCATTATCGACAGAAAGGAGATGCCGGCAAGGCTTGCCGGTCCGGCTGCGTCAACGCGGGGCGATCCAGCCATTCCACCACGCAAATGTCACAAGAAATCGCCCGCATTCGATACCAAGAAAATATCACGATATCGTCGAGAGAACTTTCTGCCGTCTGAAGGAGTTTCGGCGCATTACTGCCCGCTATGACAAATCCGTCAAGACCTTCCTAGCGGCCATCTGCAGCCTCGCACCCGCCAATCATCTCTCGTGAACACAAATTGAGTCCAGACCCTAATGGATAATGCAGTACGGGGAGGTGAAACGTTATATAATCTATCCTGGTAGGGTAGACTCGACCAGGTCAAGGACTGCGGAGGGGGTGGGCGGGCTTGTGCCTTCGGTGGCGGCGGTGGCGGCCGCCGTGGCCATGGCAAGCCGGGAGGCGGTGTGCCAGTCGTCACCAAGGATCAACCGCGCAAG
>RFGJ01000301.1 GCA_003696665.1 Gammaproteobacteria bacterium
GGTTGGCGCGGGAACGCCTGTGCTTGCATTATTATCAGAGAAACGCATTAAAGTTCGGTTTTATATTCCAGAAAAGCAGCGGGCCAATTTTCACATTGGACAAAAAGTGACAATTACCCAAGATGGCTCACCCCCGGTTCCTGCACGGATCCAATTTATCGCCCGCAAAGTGGAATACACGCCACCTGTTATTTTTAGCGAACAAACAAGGGCTTCGTTAGTTTTTGCTGCGGACGCTGTGCCGATTCAGTCTAAAAACCCACTAAAACCGGGCATGCCCGTTGAGATCACGCCATGAGTGAATTTGCCATTGATGTGTCTCATCTGAGCAAGAAATTTGGCAATAAAGTGGCGGTTGATGACCTAAGTCTACAATTGCCAAAAGGACAGGTGTGGGGTTTTCTTGGCCCCAACGGCTCCGGAAAAACCACGACAATCCGCATGCTCTGCGGCCTGCTCCAGCCCACAAGCGGTTACGGCCAATGTTTGGGCTATGACCTTGTCAAGGACGCCGAAAAAATCAAGCAGAATATCGGTTACATGACACAGCAATTTTCCTTTTGGTCAGATATGACCGTTCGAGAAAATTTGGAATTTGTCGCACGTCTTTATGAGTTACGTCCGGTTCATGAGATTGTGACACACACATTGGAATCAATGGGCCTGCACGACCGCCAAAAACAACTGGCGGGCACATTGTCCGGGGGATGGAAACAGCGTCTTGCACTCGCTGCGGTCAGTATGCATCGACCTAAACTGATGCTGTTAGATGAACCAACCGCGGGCGTCGATCCTCAAGCAAGGCGCGACTTCTGGGAACGAATTCATCAGCTTGCAGACAACGGCGTCACCGTCCTGGTATCAACGCATTACATGGATGAAGCGGAACGTTGTGATCGTATCGTTTATATGTCTCGTGGAAAAATTCTAGCGCAGGGCACCGTGGGCGAAATCATTAACCAAACCGGGCTCAAAACAGTGCAAGGCCTCGGACCAGAGGTGCGACACCTTATCCAATCCTTAAAACAGATACCGGGCGTGGCCTATGTTGCCTATTTTGACGGTGCAGTGCATGTCAGCAGTTGCGACGAACATGTGCTCAGCAGCATTCAACAGACATTTCAATCAGACGTACAGTGGCGCTGGACACAAACGCCCCTTGAAGCCGCATTCATAGCACTTTCGCAACAGCGGGAACACCGGGAGAATGAAAGATGAAATTCAACTGGCGTCGCAGTTTAGCTGTTCTGATAAAAGAATTTATTCAAATGCGGCGCGACAGACTGACATTTGCCATGATGATTGGCATTCCAATCATTCAACTTATCTTATTTGGATTCGCCATTAACATGGATCCGAAACATTTACCGACGGCAGTCTATGTACAAGAACGCTCCCCTCTGGCGCTGCGAATTTTAGATGCCCTGAGGGCGTCTGGTTATTTCAATATCCAGAAAGAGATTGTGGATGGAGAAACCGTTGAAGACGAACTCGTATCGGGCAGGTATGCTTTTATCATCCGCATCCCCGAAGGACTGACACGCAATATTATTCGAGGTGAAAATGTTTCTCTCGCAATTGAAGTCGATGCTACCGATCCTGCAGCAACCGCCAACGCTTTGGGGCAATTATCGGGCATCACGAACCATGTCATGGAAGAATACTTCAAAGGCCCCTTAACATCGCTCCGCCCCAAAGCTCCCGCCCTCCAATGGATCATTCATCGACACTTTAATCCGGAAGGGGTGACTCAATACAACATCGTCCCTGGACTGCTCGGCGTAATTCTGACCATGACGATGGTATTGATTACGTCCATTGCCGTCACTCGGGAGATTGAACGAGGCACGATGGAAAACCTACTTGTCTTACCACCGCGTCCAAGCGAAGTGATGCTCGGAAAAATCATCCCCTACGTTCTGATCGGCATCATCCAAACGATGATTATCCTGTTCGCCGCCACCAGACTTTTCCATATCCCATTTACGGGTGATGGAATATTATTTGCCGCTGGCGTCGGAATTTTTATTTTGGCGAACCTCTCGATTGGCTTTCTCTTTAGCACCCTCGCGAAAACACAAATGCAAGCCATGCAAATGACTTTCTTTTTCTTTTTGCCTTCTATTTTATTATCCGGTTTCATGTTCCCATTTCAGGGGATGCCTGAGTGGGCACAATTCATCGGTCAACTTTTACCATTGACGCATTTTCTGCCAATCGTCCGGGGCGTCATGCTGAAAAATGCGACCTTAGATGCCCTGTTACAAGATTTTCTATTCTTACTGGTAATGACCATTGCCGTTGGCTTACTGGCAATAACAAGATATCGAAAAACTCTTGATTGATGTAAAGTCCCAAACCCTCTTACAGGCCAAGCGAAATAACGTGACCGGAATTTATCCCCAAACAGAAGCTGCTAATGGCAGTACAACCCCACTTTTGGACACTGCTAAAATTGGGGGATTACCATTGGCCCCGTCAGCTTTGTCAATAAGGTGAATCCGTTTGACATCTTTCGCTTGAATGTCCTTGGCCATTTCTTGCTTGGCGCAAGTGGTGCCAGTGTTACCATCACAAGCCGCTTCATACCCGGTCGGGTCCACACCCGCCAGCGGGTTGTTCAGGATATAGTTGTAAGGATCCAGGCCCTTGTAATGACCCCCTGATTTCTGCACACTTTACGCTGCAAATTGCGTAGGTGGTCGATATCCAAGCGCCTGATGAGGTCGCTCGGTGTTATAGTAACGTA
>RFGJ01000302.1 GCA_003696665.1 Gammaproteobacteria bacterium
CTTTGCCTAATCAGTCAACACATCAAGTTGTTGGTGCCACCATTGGCGAAGATCGGCGATTTCTTCAGGGCAAACTGCGTGCGGCATGGGGTAATCATGCCAGTCAGGTGCATATTGCCATGCCAGCAATTGTTGATATGCCATGCGGCCAAGCATGATCGGCACCACTGGATCTTGTCGGCCATGTGCCATCCAAATGGGCAATGTTTCCGGCTGCTGCCGACTTTCACCAAGCACTTCAGCAAGCGGCAAATAAGTCGACAGCATCACCAATCCGGCGATTGGATGTGCCAAACGCAATGCCGTATGCGCTGCGATCACACCACCCTGCGAGAAACCGGCAAGGAAAATTCGGTCGAAACCGACGGCCTCTGCCTCCAATGCGACCAGTCGATTCACTTTGTCAACCGAATCCATCACGCCAGCATGATCGGCACGAACACTCAAATCCATGCCAAGAATATCGTACCATGCGCGCATCGGCATGCCGCCATTAATGGTCACGGGCCGCACGGGTGCATGCGGAAAAACAAATTTAACGCCGCGCTCACGAAGTCCGAGTTCGGGCACAATGGGTTCGAAGTCATGGCCATCAGCCCCCAACCCATGCAACCAGATCACCGTCGCTTGATGGGTACCCTTTGGGGACACAACCACTGAGGCAAGCTCTGACATCACATCCTCCTACTGTCGTGAATGGCCGAAACTTTACACGTTTTTCTTTCAACCAAACAGCCCTGATATTGAAAACATCTGCCTGTATTGAGCTGACAACAACACTATCTGGTGTATACTGATGACAAGAATAATTGCCATCGTTTCTCCAATGCGACGTTTGAGGTTCACTATCCCGCTGCTTGCTGTCTTGGTGCTAGGTCTTCCTGGGTGCGGGATCAAGGGGCCTCTTTATCTGCCCCCAAAGGCCACATCACAACAAGACACAAGGCCTGCGGCACCGCCAACGTCGAATCGGGAGGAGAAAACGACCACTGGACAAAATGCGCCTGTCATTCACAAAAATGCACGGTCTGGGGAATGATTTCGTCGTACTTGATCAAGTCACCCAACCGGTTTACCTAAGCCAGAAACAAATCAGAGGGCTAGCCGATCGGCATCGTGGTATCGGCTTCGACCAATTAATCTACGTTGAAGCGCCCATTCGACCAGACGCCGATTTCCACTACCGCGTCTTTAATGCCGATGGCAAAGAAGCGGGGCACTGCGGCAATGGTGCGAGATGCTTCTACCGGTTTGTGCGGGATAAGCAGCTCACATGGAAACGTCGCATTAAAGTGACCACTGAAGACGGTTCACTGCTTGATATCTTCCATGCTGGTCCCGGGCTCGTTGGTGTGGAGATGGAAGGGCCGGTCTTTCAGACCCCTCAAATACCGGTCACGATGAAGCATCATGGGCAACATTTATATCAGCTGCCCCTCATGGACGATATTATTGAAGTTGGCCTTGTGTCTGTCGGCAATCCACACTGTATCGTTTGGGTGCCAGATATTCGCACTGCACCGGTGAGAGAGCTTGGCCCCATGCTTTGTCAACATGCCTGGTTTCCGGAGCAGGTGAACGTCAGTTTCGTCGAATTGAAAAGTCGAAACCACGTCGCGTTACGCGTATTTGAACGGGGAGTTGGCGAGACACAAGCGTGCGGTACCGCCGCCTGTGCCACCATAGCCGTCGGTCGGGCCTTAGGTTGGTTGGATGAAAAAGTCCGAGTGATTCAGCCCGGCGGCATGCTACAGTTGCGATGGCGCGGGCAAGGTGCCAACATGGTGATGATTGGGCCAGCCCAAAAAGTGTTCGAAGGTGTGGTGGAATTATGAAAACAATGAACACGACGCCAAAAGAAGCGCTCATTCAATACCTGCGTGAACATCCGGATTTTTTTAAAAAACACCCCGAACTATTGTCCGAACTGGAATTGCCGGTCGCGCCACCAGGCACCGTATCGCTCGTGGAAAGACAGATTCGGAAGTTGCGCGAGCAAAACCAAAATTTGCAAACCCAGTTACTTGAAGTATTGCGAAACGCACAGCGCAATGAACACCTTCTCGGGCAGACAACATCTTTAATTCGATCGCTGATTGGTTGCCACGATTTACGCCAGCTTGCCGACACACTGATCGACGCCATGCCGAAATTATTCCAGATTGATGTTGTTCGACTCTACACCGAACAACTCCCCGGACACGAAGGGGTGGCTGAAGTCTGTGCAGAGCTCGGCTTATTTTTTCCACATCGGCACCCGATATGCGGTGCCTGTGATGCCCAAACCGCCGAATTGTTATTTGGCCGAACGGATATCCGCTCCGTTGCGCTTGTGCCCATCGGCCGCCACGCCGATATGGGTTTACTTGCACTGGGCCACCACGAACCGGATAATTTTGACCCTAACACTGGTACCCTTTTTCTAGACACCATTGGCCTTGTCCTTGAGGCGCTGTGTCAAAAATTGGCCTTTGCCAATGGCTAACACAACGAACACCGAACTGCTCAGGCCTGTTGACAGCTTTCTTGCGCACATGCGAGACATCCGGCGTGCCTCTGTTCACTCCCTGACAAGTTATCAACGAACACTCGCCGCCACAGCCAAACTGCTCGCTGAACAAGATATTATGAACTGGCGCGATGTCTCCAGTCACCACATCCGAAGTTTCGTGATACGCTGGCATCGACAAGGATTACAGCCAAGGTCCATCGCCCAGCGACTATCGGCGCTTCGTAGTTTTTATCGGTTTTTACTGCAAAATGGGGCCGTTTCCCATAACCCGGTGCAAGATGTTCGCGCCCCGAAACGCGCCAAACGATTACCAGCCTATCTTGACGCCGAGACCTTGGTGCATTTTCTCAACCGCATCCCACAGAACGATCCTTATTCGGCCAGAGACCGCGCCATACTGGAAATTTTTTACGGCTCTGGCCTCCGACTCAGCGAACTCGTGCAACTTAATGTCGACGATTGGCCCCAACTCGGTGAACTCTTGCGCGTCACTGGCAAAGGCAACAAGGTGCGGCTTGTTCCAGTGACCGACTTGGCCCATCAGGCCGTGGACACTTGGCTAGAATTTCGGCGCTTTTGGGACAAAGGGGACCCAGCGATGTTCATCAGTCGAACCGGCTCGCGTCTGCATGTCCGAACCATTCAACGACGCCTTGTTTATTGGGCCCAAAAGTTAGCACTGCCCGATCATTTGCATCCCCATAAGCTCCGTCATTCATTCGCCACCCATCTGCTGGAAAATTCAGGGGATTTGCGCGCCGTTCAAGAGTTACTTGGACATGCCAATCTGGCCACCACTCAAATCTACACGCAAGTTGATTTCAGTCACTTGGCGAAGGTCTACGATCGCGCTCATCCACGCGCTCATTTATCTGATGATGACAACACCGATTATTAGCTTCGATTTAGACGACACGCTGTGGGACAACCGTCGCGTGATTCAGCGAGCGCTGCGCCAGCTCTATGATGCTTTGACTAAGGCGTATCCGCAAATGATACACCAGATATCTTTTAGCGACTTCATACATATGGCCGAAGACCTCGACGAACAATGGCCAATGGACAGCCATCGTATTGCCCATTTGAAGGCGGTATTGACACGCATTGGCCTCCCCACCTCGCAAGCATCCGAACACGCAATACGCTGGACGCAGCACTATCGGCGCTGGCGGTCGCAGGTGCAATGCTACCCCGGTGTGATCTCGTTGCTGGTTTCGCTCAAGACAAAATATCGCCTCATCGCCATCACTAACGGAAATGTCGATGCCCGCCAGGTTGGTTTGTACGGATTATTTGAGCAGATCTTTTATGCCGAGGAGTTTGGTCTCCAGAAAAGCAATGTCGATCTTTATCGCTCCATCAGCCGCCGACTTGCCACGGGCCATCCCAGCCCGTTGCTTCACATAGGCGATCACTGGCAACAAGATGTCTTGGTGCCAGCCGAGGCCGGATGGCAAACGCTTTGGGTTCAAAGGCCAAATGTAGAACCGACGTCTCCGCCGCCAAAAGGTTATCTAGGCAAGATTGGCCATGTGCTCGAGTTGCCCATAAAACTACAGGCAATCCCGGTGTTAGCCTGATTGTTCAAGTCGCGATCGTAAGTAGGGGACAAATCGACGGACTATCTGCTGTGCCCGGTCAGTCGTACATTCTACCTGCTCTTCACCATTCGCCCCTTTACAATACACATCAATGTGAATCTCAACCCGACCATCCCGCTCGGGAATTCTCGATACTGTGATCGAAACGTCCTTATCAGTGCGCGGTTTTTCTGTGATGATGAGGGTATCTGTAATCAACTCGATACGACCACTGGCATTGTCTTTGACATAAAGTTGTGCAAGCTGCCAGGCCCGGGCACATACGTTGAAGTCTTCACAGTAAAACGCCCGATTCCGGAGCCGCTGCCGCTCGGCTTCGTCCTGTGCTAAACGCCGTGCACGCTGCCGCTGCAACTCTTCGAAACGGGCAATATCTTGTGAAAACTCCTCACGAATACGAGCGATTTCGGCATTTTTCTTTTCAATGTACATTTCGCCTTCAGCAATTTGTCGCAATGCGCGCTCAATATTGTCCTGCAAGGCCTTTGGAATGGGTTTCCCACGACGCTCAAAGTCCGCCGCCTTCGATTGCATTTTCTCGAGGTCACGACGAATGCGTTGAATGTTCGCGCGACGAATATCCATATCCACCATCACCGCCTTGATCATATTGTCGCGCGCACGCTCGAGGTCTCGGACAGTCGTATACTGTCGCAATAGCTCGTTGTCACGTCGTAATTGCTCTTCTATTTTTTTCCGTTCAATGGCGGCTAACCGGGCCAACTCTTTTTCCTTTCGGATTTGCTCAGGCGTCTTGGCTGGCGGCACACGGCGAATCAAATTTCCGTAGATATCCACGATGTCGTAGCCCTGACGCGCCACATCGGGTGGCAAATGGTCTTTGATGACAACCACACCATCCTTGTTCTTGTAACGATACATTTTTTGCGTTGTCGCCCCCTGTTGTGTGGCTGACAGCGCGCCAGCACACCAGAAAAAACAGACCATCATCAACAGAGCAGTTCTCACGACAACACTCCTTCCGTCATTCCACCAATGTCCAAAAAACCATTCGCATAGTGTGTATAGCACAGTTTACTGTGTTTGATCGACTCCATATCGCTCGCGATAATCGCGAATTGCTTGCCACAATGCAGCATCCTTTTGCCCAGTGAGGTAATCCATCAAATCGTCAAGCCGGATAATGGGATACACCGGGATGCCATATTCAGACATCACATCCTGAATGGCTGACTGGCCGGATGGGCCCCGCTCTTGTCGGTCCAGCGCCACCACAACACCGGCCGGTTGCGCCCCATATTCTTGAATCAGTGCAATGCTTTCACGAATCGCAGTGCCCGCGGTAATCACATCATCAATAATGAGAACACGACCCGAAAGCGGGGCACCGACCAAACGCCCACCTTCGCCATGGTCTTTGACTTCCTTACGATTAAAACATAGCGGGACATCTCGCCCAAATTGTGAGGCTAATGCCACGGCGGTAGTGGTCGCCAAGGGAATTCCCTTGTACGCCGGACCAAACAACATGTCGAACTCAATATTTGAGGCGACAATGGTGCTGGCATAAAAGCGACCAAGTTCGGCCATGTCACCACCAGAAACAAATGCGCCTGCATTAAAAAAGTACGGGCTTTGACGTCCAGATTTCAATGTGAAAGTCCCAAACCGAATGGCTTGCCGTTCAATCGCAAAATCGATAAAGTCGCGCTTGATATCCTGCATGACTATCTCTCCAGAGGCGCATCCAATGCCGCCCGCTGAATATCAAAAAGCTCAAGTAGCCCACGTCGCCCATAGTCCAACATGGTATTTAACTGTTCTGCCGAAAAGCTACCGTCTTCCGCAGTGCCCTGTATTTCAATAAAACCACCGGCTTCCGTCATCACCAAATTCATGTCTGTCTCTGCCGCTGAATCCTCTTGATAATCAAGATCCAGCACCACTTCGCCGTCGAAAATCCCGACCGACACGGCGGCCACCAAATGCTTGAGCGGATTAGTACGAACATGACCCTGCCGCCGCAAATATTCAAGGGCATCCACCAAAGCCACACATCCACCAGTGATGGCCGCAGTGCGAGTGCCACCATCCGCTTGTATGACATCGCAGTCCACAGTGATCGTATATTCGCCCAACATTGACAGATCAACAGCAGCACGCAAAGAGCGACCAATCAAACGTTGAATTTCCTGAGTTCTGCCCGACTGTTTCCCTCTTGCAGCCTCACGGTCATTTCGGCTGTTGGTCGCACGCGGCAACATCCCATACTCAGCCGTAATCCAGCCTTGGCCTTGCCCCTTCAAAAATCGCGGCACGCCCTCGGCCACGGAAGCGGTGCAAATCACCTTGGTTTCACCAAATTCGATAAGGACTGAGCCCTCAGCGTGTTTCGTAAAGCCTCGTTGGATATTCACTGGACGCAATTGTTGCGCACTTCGGCCACTTGGTCGCATACTGTTTTCCTGTTCAAGCATTCATTATCGCATTATACCACTGAGGACTTTCAGGCGCCTGCCAGAAGTGCGTCAAGCAAAACTCGATGGCGTCGTTGCTGCCGATCTAATCGAAGCCGATGGGCCAACACGATCGCTTTGAGCTCTGACAAAGCGGTTTCAAAGTCGTCGTTGATGACCACATAGTCATACTCAGCGTAATGTGACATTTCTTCGCGTGCGGCCTGCATGCGACGTTCAATGACCGCTTCATCGTCCTGACCGCGTTTGTGCAATCGTTCGTATAGAGCCTCCAACGAGGGCGGAAGCACAAAAATGGAGACGACATCTTGCCACGCACGACGAACCTGGCGCGCGCCTTGCCAATCGATTTCCAAGATAACGTCATCTCCCTGGTTTAAACTCACCTCAATCTGGGACCGCGCAGTGCCATAATAATTGCCGAACACATTGGCATATTCTAAAAAGGCGTTCTCCGCGATCATTTCTTGGAATTGGGGTTTGGTCACAAAATAATAATCACACCCATCCTCTTCCCCCGGCCGTCGCGCACGTGTGGTGTGGGAGATGGAAAGCCCAATGTTGGGCAATTCGGCAACCAGTCGTTTGACCAAAGACGTTTTGCCAGCCCCAGAGGGAGCCGAGACGACGAAAAGTTGTCCTGTCGCAGTTGAATCGGTCATGCAAGGTGCACCTTTTATTTACCCGATGCAAAGCCCCATCTTAACACTCAACTACGGAAATCGACCATAGTCACTTGGCATGAACCGACGACTGAACATCGAGTAGGGTGAGGCGTTACCGCCTCATCCCTCTCACAGAACCGTACGTACGGACCTCGTATACGGCTCCTGTACTTTACACATTCCAGTCTGCC
>RFGJ01000303.1 GCA_003696665.1 Gammaproteobacteria bacterium
CATGGCTCGCATCGCTTTCAGCATGAATGGGGGGATTTTAGCTGTTCTTGGTCGAAATGTCGCCTGAATGTTGGGGCCAACCCAATACCAAACCACCTCTTTGTATGTCCATATGATTGACACAGGCGACGTAGCATGTTTCGCCTCAAGGGCGCATGACAATCATGGTTTAGACTACGTTTTGGTGCGTTGCCTTACACTGGGGCAGGGAATTTCCGTAGTATTCGCATACACATAGTAATGCTGTTGACCCTGATCGAGGGGGAGTGACAAAATGGTCTCACCCCCTTTGTTAAACGGAGTTCTCATGAAACAGAAAAGGCTATACCAGCATGCTGGTCAGCTTTCGGTTCTAGGATTATTTTTGAGTGCGATGTTTTCTGATTCTGCCCTTTATAGGGATTTAATGCTGATAATCTTTCCGTTGTATACCATGTTTTATCTTGCTAGCCTCTGCAAAATTGACAGTGTCAGCCAAAGATTTGATTGTCTCTCTGTGAAAAAAAAGCTGTTGGATATTGAGTTTTATCCACTCTCATACAGGGCATTGTCAACGCTGGGCATTTCGATGCGACCTCCTGTCCTTGAAAATTTTTTTCCGAACGTAGTAAAGCTATTTTTTATCTACTTTATTACGACGATATATTTTCTTGACATCATTCATGAAAAGAGTTCCTATCCATCGATTCTGATCGCGGCTATCACTATCAGCCTTGTGCTGTCGTTCTACGATTCATTGTTATATAGAAAAAAAGAGCGTTTTTGCTTGGTGAGGGTTCATAATAGGGCCTCGAAAAAAGTGTTTTTCTAACTGTCAATCGCCCGGGCATTCTGAGTCGTTGTTATTAACCGAAATGCCACCATGGAGCGGTAAGTGGCAGAGAAATAAAGGAGAACTGATATGCGTGAATTGCATGTGAATGAGATTGATTTGGTTTCCGGTGGCGAGTTAAGACCGGATGAGGGGGCCTATCTGGAGATGGCACTTGCTGGTCTTGTGGTGACGGCTGGCGCTCCGGCGATAGCTCTCGCTGCGATCGGCGCTGCTGCTCTCTGCTTCGCCCTTGACTAAGGCGTCACATGCGTGGTTCTGCGATGGCCGCGTACTGCAATCACCGCATTTTATTCCTTTGATGTGTATGGAGGCATGTTATGTCAGGACACAGGCAGTCCCAGCTGCGTGGCGAAACCTGTCGTTTGAAGCAAAGCAGGTTGACCACTGGCGAGTTATGACCCTGGACGACCGGAATCCGGTATGCGGAATTGCAAGAGCTTGCTGATGGCTGGCGACGTCTCTCCAAAACATTGGTATCGCCACCCAATACACGATTGCTCGTTCATTCATTGAGAGCCCCCGAACTTGGACAGATTCTTTACGACAAATGGAAGCAACAAAACATTCTGGTGTTCGGCATTCTTCTCTTTGCGGGGCTCGCTCTATTGTGGCAAGGGGGCGATGGTGCCGGTCACAGGCTCATGGTCGCGGCGTTCCTCTGGGCCTCTTTTGTATTGTCAAACATCATGGCATCGCCTTCTCCAAATGCATTGGCGGAACGCTCGGAATTTTTTCTTGCGGTGATTGATCAGGCCAGACGGAACTTGTGGTTTGTTATCGTGATTGCGGTCTTGTCTTTCTTTTTTAGCAGGCTCCCATCGAAAAGTTTAGAGGACGTGGCATTTTCCTACGGCGCTATGATTGACAAGGTTGTGTCTGGTGAAATATGGCGACTTCTCACTGGGCCTTCGGTGCATTCGGGTTTAAAGCATTGTATTCTCAACAACCTGATGTTGTTTATATGGTTCCCCATTGTGGCCTTCTATTCTATGCGAAGCGCGCTGCTGGTATTTTGGGGCGGCGTATTGTGGGGGCAGGTTTGTTATATTTCCCTTGGATGGCTCGGTTTTCACAACCGCAGCCTTCTCGTTGGCATGTCTGGGGGCAACCACGTCTTAATGGCTTACATTGCAGCAGATGAGATGATTGGGAGGAACAAATATCCCGCTGGTTTTTTCTGCTCACGCTGGCGTTCATCTTAATGAATCTTGTTTGAAGCGAACTTTTGAATCCAAGGGCGAGCCTAATCGCTCACGGCTCAGGTATTTTTCGGGGTCGTTGCGGCTTTCTTCAAGGGGTTTGTGCCTAAAACAGAAGGCAAGGCACGAAGCGTGAGAAATTGAAGGAATATCAGACCCGCATCCGTCAAGAAATAAATGTGGAGAGAGCTAGTTATACTGGATGTTATGTTAACAGTCTCAATGCTGCCGCGTGAGGGCGAGCATGAGAATTTATGTGAAACAGCAGAGGAGGCTCGTGAAACACATGTAGACGCGCGGGAAATAATTTGTGGCTAACAATGGAAGCGACAAGCAGTTGTAATTTGTCGTGACCATCAGTACTATACCGGCCTTAATAACACCCACCGAAATGATATGTTCAAAGGTAGTTTGGTCGCA
>RFGJ01000304.1 GCA_003696665.1 Gammaproteobacteria bacterium
CGGCTATTTTAATCTTTCCTCGACAAAATTCCGCCAATTTTTTCTTTCAAACCCAACACATCATGCATGTCATAAAAGCCTGGCGCCTGATTCACTAGCCATTTCGCTGCACGCAAGGCACCACTTGCAAACGCCGTCCGGCTAGTCGCACGATGACTCAATATGAGGGCCTCACCCTCCTCACCAAATATGACCTGATGGTCCCCAACAACATCGCCTGCACGAATGACACTAAATCCAATTGTTTCCTTTGCCCGCGCGCCTGTCCGTTCGCCATACTCACCAACTTTCTCAAGCCGAGTGCCACGTGCCTCCGCGACCGCCTCACCAAGACGCAAGGCAGTGCCTGAGGGCGCATCCCGCTTGCCATGATGATGCCACTCCACAATTTCGGCCTCCGATTCCGGCAACGCCCTCGCCACCAAACGCACCAACCACTCAAGCAAGTTCACGCCCGTACTCATATTTGGCGCCCACAGCAATGGGATTTTTTCCGCAAGCTGCTCTAATTCGTACATCTGTGCCTGCGACAGTCCTGTGGTACCACTAATCAAGGGCACCTGATCACGGGCACATTGCCTTGCCACCTCCAACGTAAATTCCGGTTGCGAAAAATCGATCACCACATGCGGCTCATCCAATTCGCGCAAATCCGTCACCACCGGATGCGCAGCGCTCTGTAAAGCGGTCGAGGCCAAAGCCCCCACAAAGAGCATATCCATGCGATGCGCGATCAGATCCCGTAAGGTCTGCCCCATGCGGCCTGACGCACCAGCCAAAGCAACGCGTATAATCATCTCACTGTCCTGCGATTTTTTCGAAGAACGTCTTCACATTATCTAACCAAGACTTTCTGCGTGGCGAGTGTCTTTCGGGTTTGTCTTCCATACTGGCGCGAAACTCCTCCAACAATTCTTTTTGCCGCGCAGTGAGGTTGACCGGGGTTTCCACCACAACACGACACAGCAGATCACCCACACCACCACGTAACGTCGGAACGCCTTTGCCTCGCAGGCGGAATAATTTTCCGGTCTGTGTCTCCGGTGGAATTTTCAACATAACATGCCCATCCAATGTTGGCACTTTTAGTTCGCCACCTAACGCAGCCGTCGCAAAATCAATCGGCACTTCGCAGTAGAGATCCGCATCATGCCGTTCGAAAATTTCGTGTTCTTTGACGGTAACTTGGACATATAAATCACCCGGTGGTGCCCCAGGATCCCCGAGCTCCCCTTCACCGGCCACACGGATTCTGTCTCCTGTATCCACTCCCTTAGGGATGTTCACTTTGAGCGTCTTTTCCTTGCGGACACGCCCACGACCACGACAACTGTCACAATGTTCCCGAATTACTTGGCCACGCCCGCGACAATGTGGACATGTCTGCTGTACGGTGAAAATACCTTGCTGCATACGCACTTGTCCGTGGCCGTGACACGTCGAACAGGTTTCTGGCCGCGAGCCCGGTTTCGCGCCACTTCCATTACACACCGGACAATGCACAAATTTTGGAATGGTGATATTGACCGAAGCGCCTCGCACCGCTTGTTCAAGCGTAATTTCAAGATGGTAGCGAAGATCCGCCCCTGGCTGTGGTCCACGCCGTGCGCGTCCGCCGCCAAAAATATCGGCAAATACATCGCCAAAAATGTCAGAAAAACTCGGTCCGGCATCCGCCCCAAAGCCACCTTGACCAGACACGCCAGCGTGACCAAACTGGTCATAGGCACGTCGCTTCTCTTCGTCGGATAACACCTCGTAAGCAATTTTGACTTCTTTGAATTTTTCTTCGATTTCCGGCTTATCCGGGTTTCGGTCCGGATGATACTTCATCGCCAATCGCCGATAGGCTTTTTTAATTTCGGCCGCACTGGCGTCTCGGGATACGCCTAACACCTCATAATAATCGCGTTGCGACATGGCTACTTTCCATCTTTAACGTTCAAGAAACAACAAAGGGACGCGGACAAGCTCTGTCATCCGCGTCCCGCATCTATCAAAGCCTTAGCGCGACGTCAATAATTACTTCTTATTGTCGTCGACTTCTTCAAACTCGGCATCAACAACATCATCATCGCTGGACGCGTTGGATGAAGCAGAGGCATCTGATTGTGTGCCTTGATCAGCCTGCTGCTTTGCGTACAGCTTTTCTGCCATCTTTGCCGAAGCCTGAGACAAAGCTTGTGTTTTCGCTTCGATATCCGCCTTGTCATTGCCTTTGACGGCTTCCTCGAGTGCTGCGATCGCATCCTCTATCGCCTTTTTCTCCGCGTCGTCGATCTCAACTTCTTTCATCGACTTACGCGTAGCATGAATCAACGCCTCAGCTTGGTTGCGCGCATTGACCAGTTCTTCAAACTTCCGGTCCTCTTCGGCATGCGCTTCAGCATCCTTAATCATGCGTTGAATTTCTTCTTCCGTCAGCCCACTTGAGGCCTTAATCACAATCGACTGCTCCTTGCCTGTGGCTTTGTCTTTGGCCGATACATGGAGGATGCCGTTCGCATCAATGTCAAAGGTCACTTCAATTTGTGGCACACCGCGAGGCGCTGGCGGAATGTCGGTCAAATCGAACTTACCAAGCGATTTGTTCTCGCTTGCCATCTTCCGCTCGCCCTGCAGTACGTGCACAGTCACTGCCGTTTGGTTGTCTTCCGCCGTCGAGAAGATTTGCGACGCCTTGGTTGGAATCGTTGTGTTCTTCTCGATCAGCTTGGTCATGACACCGCCCATGGTTTCGATACCCAATGACAGCGGTGTGACGTCAAGCAACAACACATCTTTCACGTCACCAGCGAGCACCGCACCCTGAATTGCAGCACCAATGGCCACCGCCTCATCCGGGTTCACATCCTTGCGCGGTTCTTTTCCAAAGAACTCGGCAACAACTTGTTGCACTTTCGGCATACGGGTTTGACCACCGACCAAGATCACGTCATCAATGTCGCTGGTCTTAAGCCCCGCATCCTTTAATGCAGTCCGTACCGGTTCCAGCGTCCGCTCAATCAGATCCTCGACGAGTCCTTCAAACTTAGCCCGGGTAATGCGTACATTGAGGTGCTTTGGCCCGGTAGCATCTGCCGTAATATACGGCAAGTTAACGTCGGTCTGTTGCGCCGAAGAAAGCTCGATCTTGGCTTTTTCCGCAGCTTCTTTCAGGCGCTGCATCGCCAATGGATCACCTTTGAGGTCAATGCCTGTTTCTTTCTTGAACTCATCGACCAGATAGTCAATGAGGCGCAGGTCAAAGTCTTCACCGCCCAAGAACGTATCACCGTTGGTGGACAGCACCTCAAACGTTTTCTCGCCATCGACATCGGCGATTTCAATGATCGAGATATCGAAGGTACCACCACCCAAGTCATAGACCGCAATGGTGCGGTCGCCACGTTCTTTATCCAGGCCATACGCCAGTGCTGCTGCCGTCGGCTCGTTGATGATTCGTTTGACTTCCAATCCAGCGATCCGCCCGGCATCCTTGGTCGCCTGACGTTGTGAATCATCGAAATACGCCGGTACAGTGATCACGGCTTCCTTGACTTCTTCGCCCAAGAAGTCCTCGGCCGTTTTCTTCATTTTTTTCAAGACTTCAGCTGAAATCTGCTGAGGTGCCATCGGCTTGCCGTCGACTTCTACCCAAGCGTCGCCGTTTTTCGCTTCAATAATTTTGTAAGGCACCATTTTGATGTCTTTTTGTACGACATCGTCTTTGAATTTACGACCAATCAAACGCTTAATCGCGAACAGGGTATTGTGTGGATTGGTCACCGCCTGACGTTTCGCGGGTTTACCCACCAAAATTTCGCCTTCTTTGGTGAACGCCACAACAGAAGGCGTTGTGCGATCGCCTTCAGCATTCTCGATAACACGCACATTTTTGCCGTCCATGACGGCCACACATGAGTTTGTCGTACCCAAGTCAATGCCAATAATCTTGCCCATTGTCCTACTCTCCTAAATTTCTTTGGTTTCTGCCCGCTCACGCTTGCCGAAACAAACAGAGCTTGCCAACTTCGCTTGCTCTCTAAATGTGGTCTGTTAGGTATTTTTCAAGTTCGAAGTCGAAATTTATGCACTTTCATCAACTTTCGGGCTACCTTTAGACACCACAACCCGAGCCGGACGCACCACACGTCCATTCAACAAATATCCCTTTTGATAAACTTCAAGCACATGGTGCGGGTCAACTTCCGTTGATTCGACCATGCTCATTGCCTCATGGTGCTCGGGGTTGAACGGCTGCCCCTTGGGATCCACGCGCTCCACGCCATGCTTCTTCATCACATCGAGTAACAGCTTCATGGTCAACTCCAAACCCTCGCGCATGGCTTTTGCCGCTTCATCCTTGACTTCAATAGCCAACCCCTGCTCCATAGAATCTAGTACCGGCACTAAGTCCGTCACAAAACGTTCCAGTGCAAATCTTCTCGAATTTTCAGCTTCGCGTTCCATACGCTTTCGCTGATTTTCTGCTTCCGCTTTGACTCGCAGCGCCAGCTCGTAATTCTCCTGCGCCTTGCGTTCCGCTTCCGCGAGTTTTGCCTTTAACGCTTCAATATCATCCGTCGCATCATTCTCGCTTGGCGCTGCTTGTGCCGCATCCTTCTGTACTTCATTTTCAGTCTTCGGTTCCTGCGGTGTCTGTTTGTCATTCATGTCGGTCATTTGCCAATACTCCATTTCAGGATTTCCAAACCTGCCTCAGATATGGGGATCGTTCACCAAGGTTCAAGGGCAAATATCCTTTACCTATGAAGTTTCGGCGCATAGAATCGAAGGAAAGTCTACCGTCTAAACCTTCGATGGCGAGCTTATTCAAATACGTAGGGATCATGGGGAAGCCCAGGAATCAGGCTTCCGCCGACACCATTAAGGCGCTCTTTGCTTTCTTGCAAAAACAAGCCTGTGTCGTTTACGTGCAAAAATCTGTCGGTGAAGAATTGGGATTTCCTGATGATGCATGCCGTCCAGCCGAACAACTCGCCGACTGCTGTGATCTGGTCATCGTCGTGGGTGGCGATGGGAGCATGCTCAATGCCGCACGCATGCTTGCCGACACAGAAGTCCCAGTGATTGGCATCAATCGCGGAAATCTCGGATTTCTGACCGACATCCCTCCGTCGCAAATGGAAATCAAGCTGAGTGAAATCCTGTCAGGCCGCTATCGCAAGGCTGAACGGTTTTTGCTGCACGCGGAAGTGCGTCGGCATGGCGACCTCATCGGGCAGAGCAAAGCGCTTAACGATATTGTGCTCTACCCTGGTGAAATTGCACGCATGATTGAGTTTGACGTTTATGTCGATAACCAATTTGTTTATAACATGCGTTCTGACGGACTTATCGTCAGCACCCCCACCGGCTCAACCGCATATTCGTTATCTGGTGGCGGTCCAATTTTACATCCACGCCTTGATGCAGTGACATTGGTGCCCATGTTTCCGCACATTCTCAGCAATCGCCCGATTGTCATTGACGGTGGCAGTCGGGTGGAAGTGGTGATCTCAGCCAATAACCAAAGCTATCCACAGGTGTCTTGTGATGGGCAAGTCCAAATTCCGGTGGCCCCCGGTGATCGCTTGACCGTGCAGAAATTCCCCAAAAAACTTCAGCTTCTGCATCCGGAAGATTACGATTATTATCACATTCTTCGAACCAAATTGGGCTGGAGTGCCAAGCACTGAACGTCATGCTGCAAGAACTTCATATTCGTCATTTTGCGGTCATTGATGAAGCCAACATCGAATGGCATCCCGGACTGACGGTCATTACTGGCGAGACCGGTGCCGGAAAATCCATCCTGATGGATGCACTCAATGCAGTACTCGGCGCGCGCGGCGACACCACAGTGGTGCCGCCTGGTCAAAATCGCAGTGTCGTCACGGCGGTTTTCGCCATCGCCAATGATTCATCGGCAGCCCATTGGTTGCACGAAAACGGGTTCGAGGCAGCCGACACGCTCATCGTCAAACGTCAAATTGGGCAAGATGGCCGCTCTCGCGCTTTTCTCAATGGCGAGCCCATTACGTTAACTCAATTGCGACAACTGGCAGAGCAACTTTTCGACATTCATAGTCAACATGCTCATATTGCCCTCCTAGACAGCGCGGCACAGTTGGCCTTGCTTGATACGTATGCCAACCTTCAACCACTAGTGCACGAATTTCGGCAGCAGTTCGCCCAGTGGCGGCAGCTGTCGCAACAACTTGCCAACTTGTCCGACGAACGTGAATTTCGTGAACAACGCAAAGCTTTGCTCACTTATCAATTGAGTGAACTGGAACAACTGTCCCCACAACAGGGTGAGTTTGAACAACTGGACAGCGCACATCGAAAACTCACCGCCGCAGAGGCGATACAGGTCGCCTGCGGACAATCAGCCCTTGCGCTCGCCTCGGATGAAGTCAATATCCAAGATGGTTTAAGTCGTATTCGACAAACACTTGAA
>RFGJ01000305.1 GCA_003696665.1 Gammaproteobacteria bacterium
CCTGTGACCTTTGGCTCCGGAGGCCGTTTTTGCTGAAAATGATAAAACCTCAAAAACAGACCTAAAGAGCTGTTATCCCACCAAAAATCAGCCAGTCAAATTTTTTGATTTTGCGTTTTAATTAAAGGTTTTATGTTCTTTTTTGCGTTTTTTAAATTTAGAAGTCCTTGCTTCGTGACCTTCGGGGCAACCGCTCAGGAAGCGCGATGACGACATCCAGGTTGTCGTTTTTCGTGGGAAAGTTGTATTGCC
Organism: Gammaproteobacteria bacterium; assembly: GCA_003696665.1. Lineage (NCBI taxonomy): Bacteria > Pseudomonadati > Pseudomonadota > Gammaproteobacteria > Gammaproteobacteria bacterium. Next base: position 253 of record RFGJ01000305.1, read on the forward strand.
CCCCCCTGTTGCCAAAGTCGTCACCGAACGTCGCCCCCCAAATAACGATGCTGAATCCTCGGTGATTACGTGAACCCCTGTCTGCTCCTTCAGGCTCACAGGCCTCGGACACTACCCAATTGCGCAAGGTCCCGTCAAGTAGCCTGAGCGCAAATGCCTTCCCATAGCCACCTTGCAGCTGGCCCTCCCACAGAAAAGCCCCTTTCACAGAATCAGCCCTGGAGGCCGTGATGGAAAAGCTCAACGCTCCCGAGGCCCAAAGCGACTTTCCCAGCCCGCTCTCAGGGAGCACCATGTTGAAGGGGCCTTCCTCACCCGAACCTGTGCGCCCGATGCCAAGGGGGTTCCTGACGCGCCGGTCAAACAGCGCCAAGATGGCCAACCCAAGGGGACCATAACCGATGAGTATTTTGAGCCATGCCCGAAGGGGAATTGTGGCGCAGGGAAAGCTGAGCCTCTTAATGCCCACATCTTCCCCGGGTGGCCCTTTGACGACCGGCGGGACGCCGAACTCGTATTTCTTGTGAACATTCCCTTTGGCAATGCACGCCACTTCGGGAGCAGGACGGCTGTAGCGTTTGTTTTTGTCGTACCGTTGATGGAGTCGATTCGAGCGCTATCTGAAAAGCCACTCTGCGTGGCCCTTCGCTAAATAACACTTCTGATTTGGGATATTGTTGCCTCATGGCCTAGTCAGCGATCGTAGGGGAGCCGACGTAGGAGTCTCCGTGACGGTGAGACCGTAGTGGGCGTGTTCCGCCACCTTTGGTTGTGGGTTAAAGATACCCCCGCTATGCCAAATCTTCCCCCTGGTCTGCCAGGTTATAAACATGGAGATTGGAGACTTTCTCGGTCATTTATGCCGAGGCAAAAACCGATGTTGGTAACACGTAAACTGTCCGGATTTGTAGCACAAGGTTTGTCCGGTTCATGGTTGAGGCAGGAGGAGAGCCATGAAACGGACAGCACTGCTACAG
>RFGJ01000306.1 GCA_003696665.1 Gammaproteobacteria bacterium
CGTGGCGATGCGATGACGGATGTCATCTTTAATGGTTCGTCGGCAAGAAAACCGGTCGGGCAGGCCAGCGTGGAGCTGGTTTTCGACAATTCGGATGGTTCGCTGAGTGGGGAGTATGCCCGTTATAACGAGCTTTCGATTCGTCGCGTGGTGACGCGAGAAGGACAATCGACTTATTACTTGAACGGCACCCGTTGTCGTCGCAAAGACATCACGGATATTTTTCTTGGGACCGGTCTTGGCCCGCGCAGCTATGCGATCATTGAACAGGGCACGATTTCTCGACTGATTGAATCAAAGCCTCAAGAACTTCGTGTTTTTATCGAGGAAGCGGCAGGCATCTCAAAATACAAAGAACGGCGCAGAGAAACGGAAAATCGAATTCGTCATACTCGAGACAACTTGGATCGCCTGAATGACATCCGAGAGGAATTAGATAAGCAACTGAATCACCTTCAACGCCAGGCACAAGCGGCAGAAAAATACAAAAAATTGCGTGGCGAGGAGCGACGTTTGCGTGCCCAGCTCGCCTATCTTCGTTGGGAGGCATTGAGTCAGCAACTTGACATGCTGTCTGCCACAATCCGTGAGCTTGAAGTGCAATACGAGGCGGAGGTCTCACGCTACCGAAGCATCGAGGCGCAGCTTGAGCAGCTCCGCAGTGAGCAGACCGAAGCCAACGACGCACTGAATGAGATTCAAGGCCGTTATTACGGTATTGCCGCTGAAATCGCGCGCCTAGAGCAAGATATCAAACACCGGGCTGAGCGTAAGGTCCAGCTGCAACAAGACATCGCGCGAGCACAGGCAGCTTTAGACAACGCTGCCGAACACGTGACAGGGGATATGGCAAAAGCCGAGTCGCTCCAAGCCGAGCTGATGGCGCTAGAACCCGAATATGAAATGGCTAAGGCCCGTGCTGAGTCTGTCAACGAACGGTTGCATGAGTTTGAGCAGCAGATGCAGGCATGGCAAGCGCGTTGGGATGATTTCCACCGTCGTGCTGCGGACATTCAGCGCAACGCGGAAATCCAGAAAACACGCATTCAGCACCTCGAGGCCCAGCAAGCACAAGCTCGCGAGCGTCGCAGCCAGTGGCAAAAGGAGCTGGATGCACTGGCCAGCCAGCAAGCCATACAGGATTTGTCTGACCTTGAGGTGCAGTTGGCTGAGCTGGATGAGCGTGACAGTCAGCTTCAGGCAGAAGAGGCACGGTTGGCGGATGCCGTGGCATCACAGCGTTCGGAGCGGGACGCGGTCAGCCAGTCCCTGCAGACCTTGCGTAGTGAGTTGGCCAAGCACGAGTCACAACTTGCGGCATTGCAAGCATTACAACGCGCGGCGACGACCGACAGTCCGGATTGGCAAGAAGCGCTTGCCGAGCTTGGCTTGTCGGACAAGCCGACGTTGGCGGAACACATTCGTGTTCAGCCCCCGTGGCAGTCTATCGTCGAGGGTATCTTGGGCAACCGCTTGTTGGCGCGTGTCACTGACGAAAAAGACAGCGACTGGGTGAAACAGTGCCTAGCGGCGGGTCAGCCAGTCGTGGCCGTAGTGAAGAGTGAGCATGACGGGCACTTAAGTGCGCCGGCGCCGAAAGGGTTGCGAGCCATTCGTGATTTTGTCGAAGGTGATTCGGCGGATTGGTTATCGCAAATCTTTGTCGCTGACAACATTGACGAGGCATGGTCTGCCCGAACAATGCTTGCGCCCGGCCAATCTATCGTCACCGCAGAGGGACTCTGGCTCGGTCGAGACTGGGTGCAGTGTATTGTGACGAAAAATGAAGAACAAAGTATTTTGCGCCGACAGGAAGAAATTGAGCGGCTGTCACAAGTGGTGGAAGCACAACGCCAACAAGAAGCTGAGTTGGCTGAGACTTTTTCCAAGTTACGCGTTTCGTTGCAGGATCTTGAGCAAAATTGGCAAGTGTGCCAGAAAGAACAATTGGCGCTTGGGAAAACACGAAGTGAAGTGCAAAGTGCTTACGAGCGGCTTAAGGCGAAGCATCAAAGTGTTCAGGAGCGTAAAGCTCGACTCGAAGGCGATTTGGCGAAACTTGATGAGCAGATATCAAATGCGGACGCCAGCTTGGCGGAAGCACGGCGCATGCTAGAGCAGTCGGTGGAAGCCATGGCTGAAATCGAATCAGAACGTTCTGCGCTGTTGACAGAACGAGAAGAAATTCGCACGGCCATGGCCAATTTGCGTGAGCAGGCGAAAGAAGAGAAGGAACACGCTCATCGTTTGGCGTTAAGAGTGGAATCCTTAAAAACAGAGTTGAATTCAACGCGCCAAAGCCATGAACGGGCGATACATCAGCAAACTGAGATGCGTGAACGCCTCAGTGTACTGATGAGTGCACTTGAAGAGAATGAGGCGCCCGTGGCGGAAATACAAGAAATCCTCGAAAGTCATCTGAAAGCGCACCTAGAGGTAGAGCAGCAGTTAAAGCAAGCGAGAGAGCGGGTTGAAAGTGCTGATGAACGTTTGCGTTCTTTAGAAAAGGAACGCATCAATATCGAGCGTAGCGCGGATGACGTTCGACGACAGCTCGAAAATGAAAAGTTGCGTCGAGAAAATATTCGGGTTCAGAGAGAAAACTTTGCGCAGAAACTATCGGAATATGGCGTCGAACCGAGCAAAGATGCACCTCCGCTCCCAGATGAAATGACGGAAGCCGACTGTGAAGCCAAAATCGCGCGAATAGTCGAGCAAATCGAACGCCTTGGCAATATCAATTTGGCCGCCATTGATGAGTATCAGTCTCAGTCGGAACGAAAGCAATTTCTCGATCAGCAGGTCGATGATTTGAATCAGGCGCTAGAGACTTTGGAAGAGGCTATCCGAAAAATTGATCGAGAGACGCGCTCCCGTTTTAAGGAAACGTTTGAAAAAATCAATAAAGGCTTGCAGGAGCTTTTCCCAAAAGTGTTTGGTGGCGGCCACGCTTATCTTGAATTGACAGGTGATGACTTGCTGGACACCGGTGTGGCCATTATGGCGCGGCCGCCAGGCAAGCGCAATGCGACCATTCATTTGCTGTCCGGGGGAGAAAAGGCAATGACTGCGATTGCGCTCGTTTTTGCCATTTTCCGATTGAACCCGGCCCCCTTTTGTATGTTGGATGAAGTTGACGCGCCCTTGGATGATGCCAATGTCGGCCGCTATTGCCGTTTGGTTAAAGAGATGTCCGAAAAAATCCAGTTTATTTATATCTCGCATAACAAGCAGGCGATGGAAATGGCGGATGCCTTGCTAGGCGTCACCATGCAAGAGCCAGGTGTCTCTCGCATGGTGTCGGTGGACATTGAAGAAGCCACCGCATTGGCAGCATCGTAAAGGAGGAGCTATGGCCGAGCAATTACGATGGATACTTTTGCTGCTGGGCATACTGGTCATCGCCTGGGTGGTGTGGGATGGCTGGCGGGCGCGTCGCCGCACGGTTAAGCCACCAGACGTGGGGCGTAAAGAACCACATATTGACTTGCCCGATGTGTCAATACCAGATGATAACGGACTGGCGTCCATAGGTGATGGTGCGTCACCAAATCCGGAGCCTGACGTGGCAGAAGATCACTTTGCAAAGTGTCACTTGCCAGATCAGCCACAACTCGTCATCACATTGCATCTGATGGCGGAACTTGGCAGCGAGTTTAGTGGGGCGGAAGTGTTGCAGCAGTTGGAAAGTGCCGGATGTCGTCTGGGAAATTACGAGATATTCCATTGGCATGATGGTCATGAGCATGGATTTTGTGTGGCGGATGCTTTTCAGCCGGGAACTTTCGACCGAGAAACACTGCCTTCACGGCAGATTTTGGGGCTTGCATTCTTTATGACATTGCCGAGCCATTCACAACCCCAAAAAGTGTTCGACAATATGCTCGCGGTGATGCGGCATCTTCAAAAGCAGCTTGGTGGCCTGTTGGAAGATGGTGAGCACAACCCGTTGACAAGCCAAACCATCGATCATTACCGCGAACAAATTGCTGAGTATTCACGACAACAACTGACGCATGCCCAAAGAGAAACACCAGATGAGCATTGAACAAGCGGCTGAACGCATTCATGAGTTGCGTGCCCTGATACGTCGTTACGATCATGCCTACTATGTGCTGGATGCTCCCCTTGTCCCTGATGCAGAGTACGATAGGCTGTTTGCCCAATTGCGGTCGCTCGAAGCCCAATACCCAGAGCTGGTGACCCCAGATTCACCGACGCAAAGGGTGTCTGGGACCCCGTCCAGTGAATTCGAAAAAGTGCGTCATCTCGAGCCGATGATGTCGCTTGACAACGCCTTTTCTGATGCCGACGCGCGCCACTTTGACCAAAGGGTTCGTCAATTACTGTCCGAGTCGCACATCGACTACTGTTGCGAACCGAAATTGGATGGCTTGGCCGTTTCGATGGTGTACCGTGATCGGCGGCTAGAAGTGGCGGCCACGCGCGGCGACGGTGAAGTGGGCGAAAATGTGACCCAAAATGTGCGGACTATTCGCGCCATTCCGTTGCTACTGCCGTCGAATGCGCCAGCGCTAATCGAGGTGCGTGGTGAAGTGGTGATGCCCAAGGCGGGGTTTGAGCGTTTGAATGCTGAAGCACGGGCCCGTGGCGAGAAGACCTTTGCGAACCCACGAAATGCCGCGGCGGGCTCGTTGCGCCAGCTCGATCCAGCCATTACCGCGAAGCGACCATTGGCGTTTTATGCCTACGCAATAGGCGCGACGTCAGCCAAAGATTTGCCCGACAGTCATTTTGAACGTCTACAGTGGCTTCGTGACCTGGGCTTCCCTGTCAGCGAATTTATCAAGCGTGTGCATGGGATTGAGGCGTGCTTGCAGTACCATGCCGACATGCTGGCACAGCGAGATCAGTTGCCATACGACATTGATGGTGTTGTCTACAAAGTGGACCGAATTGATTGGCAGACGCGCCTCGGCAGTGTTGCGCGCGCGCCGCGTTGGGCTTTGGCGCACAAATTCCCAGCGCAGGAAGAAATGACTCAACTGCTTGACGTCGAGTTTCAGGTGGGGCGCACTGGTGCGATCACCCCAGTGGCACGTCTGGCACCAGTTCAAGTGGGTGGGGTGACGGTCAGTAATGCGACTTTGCACAATATGGATGAAATAAAAAGGCTCGACGTGATGATTGGTGACACGGTGGTGGTACGACGGGCTGGCGATGTCATCCCACAGATTATCGGTGTGGTCAAAGAAAAACGACCGAAAGAGGCGCGCCCCATTGTGCTGCCTAAGCATTGTCCTGCCTGCGGTTCTGAAATCGAGCGTATTGAAGGGGAAGCGGTGGCCCGATGCACGGGCGGGCTGCATTGCCCAGCCCAGCGCATCGAACGCATCAAACATTTTGCTTCGCGTAGGGCGATGGACATAGAAGGTTTGGGCGACAAA
>RFGJ01000307.1 GCA_003696665.1 Gammaproteobacteria bacterium
CCTACCACTCGCTGAAACTCCAAACAGGGAACTAAGCATGTAGAAAGCTGTGCGGAGCTTTCTCTGGACGCGGGTTCGACTCCCGCCGTCTCCACAAGGCATACCAAGCCCTTCATCACGACGTTGATGGAGGGCTTTTCTATTTTGCGCAAGGGAATTTTGCAGCTGCAGCTTTTTGCTTCTTCAAGGTTTGCAAAATGAATTCGTGCAAGGAAATGATGTTCTCTGAATTGCCTTGAGACAAAGAAGGGGCAGGAATTACCAACTTTACGTGCAAGCTTGACATTTCCTTTAGCTGGTCTTCGGAAATGCTGGTGTCAAGGGTACACAGATGTTTTTGCTCGATTCTGTCAGCTTCCGTAACCACTTGCCGCCACCGTTCCTTTACAGAGGTTTTGGCCCCAAGGTGTGTCAAGTATTTGGCTGGAAATTCCCTCTTCCGGTAACATTGGATGGCGGGAAAGATGAAGTCCGGCCGCTTTTTGAGTTCCGTTATGGGGTTTCTTGAAAACTTGAGGGAATTTGCCCTGAAGATGGACTCGAGGTGTCTTTCCATCGCCAATCCCGCCCGGGCTTTTCGCCTGTTTTGCACGGAAAGTGAATATTGGATGAATTCCTCAACAGAGGAGAACCCTTTTTGTAGCCGTTTTTCTACCTCTATTTTTTCAAGGGTTTTGAAAATCCGAAATTCAGTATCGAGATAGGACAAAAGGGCCTGATCCGGGTTTTCCTCCGGATTTGCCTGTGATTTTTCCCTTGCTTTTTCACTCAACAGTGAAGCTTCAGGAAACTCACCGTTATCCAGAAAAGCAAGAAGTTCGCCGTCTATGCAGTCTTCCTCCTCCTGAACAGGCAACCCCAGTTGGTCGAGCAGAAAGGGAACAAGAGGGTTATTGATTTCAGGCTTTCCTCTTGAAGTGAAGAGATGTAATACATCCTTTTCCCAAAAACCATTTCTTGCAACCACCAAAAGCAGAATTCGGTCTGTATTTCGAAAAGTAGTAATTAATAGCCAATCGCCCGGCTTGGCTTTTCGGGTTATTTCCGAAGACTTGTAATACAAGCGCCATTCAGGGCGTCTTGCGGGATTGCCTTGCCTTGCATCATACCATGAAACTTTGGTGTCTTCTGACCAGCTTTCATGCTCATCAATACCCAGATACAAAAACGTGGCCTCCCTTTCGTAAAAGGGGGATTCGCCCAAAAATTCACGTATGGGTCTCGTCCCGTTGAATTCATGTTGGTTCGAGATGCGTGGATCTACCTCGCCCTGTGCGAGTTCCTTTTTTGCAGCCGGAAGGCGAAATACCTTGTTCAAGGCTTCCCAGCTCATCATATCGTGGCAATTTGACTATCTCATTTTCCGGATCAGGCTCATTTTTCTTTAGCCAATCGGCAATATTGTGGAGCAACTCGTCAGAGTCCCTGCGATATTTGCCTTTCATGGCACATTCCCATATGACCAAGACATTCCATCCTTCATTGAGTAATTCATTCCATGTGGCAAGATCTCTTTCTCTGTTACCGGAAAGCTTTTTTCGCCAGAATTCAGTGCGGGTAGAAGGGAGTTTGAAGAGATGACACCTGTGGTAATGCCAGAAGCAGCCGTTAACGAAAATTACGCTACGGAACCGCGGCAATACGATGTCGGGTTTGCCGGGCAGGTTTGGGGGATGGAGCCGAAATCGGAACCCCATTCGGTGAAGGCCAGTCCGGATAAATAGCTCGGGTCGGGTATTCTTTGCCTTGATGTTGGCCATCATTTCGCTTCGCTTGGCCTTGGGTACTATATCACTCATCCCGTATTGTTATTGGTGAAAAGGCAATTCTTGCTGGTAGCCATGAACTTTCCGCACCTTCGCTTTTCTGCTACGTACTTGCTCCCTGGCTTTTTCCGGGTCAGTAATATGTGGTAACATATGACGCGCAATGGCAGCAACAACCGGGACCACTACAGCATTCCCGAATTGCCGATATGCCTGAGTGTCAGAAACCGGGATGATAAATTCGGAGCTTCCCGGCTTGTCAAATCCCATGAGTCGGGAGCATTCGCGCGGGGTCAGTCGCCTGGGGTTTTTGCCTTGTTGCTTTACAAGAATCTCTGAGCCGTCTTTGTAATACCTGGCAGAAAGGGTGCGGGCCACAGATTCCCCGTCAACCAAACCAAAACCGAATCCATTGCCTCTTTCACGGTGTTTTTTTGCATAGGATTGCAGATAGCTCCATAATTTGTCTGACAAGGTGTATTTTTCGGCAACCTTTGCCAGCTCGCCTGTTGTATATGGTGGTTCTGGCTCCTCAGATCCATCTTCCGGGTGTAGAATGGATTTCATTTTGGGGCCATTCGCGGGATCCGGCAGATCCATCAGATCGAACCTGAAGCCCGAATCTACCCTGAACCCTGCAATGAAAATGCGCTCCCTGTGTTGCGGTACAAATCCCTTTGCGTCAATAACTTTCCAATCAATGTGATAACCCAATTCGAGAAGGGTTTCCCTGATAATCCGAAAGGTTTGTCCTTTGTTGTGGGATTCAAGGTTCTTGACATTTTCCAGCAAAAAGGCTTTGGGTTTGTGCCAAGCCAGAATCCGTGCAATATCAAAGAACAAGGTTCCCTGAGTTTTGTCGGCGAAGCCGTGTGGCTTGCCAAGTGCATTTTTCTTGGATACTCCCGCAATGGAAAAGGGCTGACAGGGGAACCCGGCCAACAGCACGTCGTGTTCCGGTATTTCCGATTCATGGACTTTGGTAATGTCACCAGCAAGAGGATGATCGCATTCGAAGTTGGCGCAATATGTGAGCCTCGAGAACTTGTTCCACTCGCTGGTGAAAACGCATTGGCCGCCTGCTTCCTCAAAGGCCAAACGCATTCCGCCAATCCCTGCAAAAAGATCGATGAACCGGAACAGGGGTTTTTCAGCCATTTTTGTGCGATATTTTGCAACCCTGTCCTCAAGCAATTTGATGACTGCAGGCCGAGGGGTAATTTCATTATTTTCCCACCGATATACCATTCGTTCGGAATATCCTGTTAATTCGGCTACCTCTTTGATAGATAGTCCGGCTTGTTCTCTCAAGGAAGTGAAACGATTCATTTCGGGGACTGTTTTTGTCATTTTGTCACCGCAAGAGTACAAAAAATTTTGACCGTGCACCAATTTTCGGGTTTCGTTTTCAAAGCAGAAAAATCTGTATTGCGGCAAGCCCTTGCTCTGTCCTGGATTACAGGCTGTATTTTGGCCATCGTCCCCGCCTGTGCCCAACCCGATTTCTACGTCAAAGGCAAGTACTACTTCACCCATGCCGACACGCTGCGTGGCAGCCTGCGTCCCGAGCG
>RFGJ01000308.1 GCA_003696665.1 Gammaproteobacteria bacterium
AGCGCGCCGCCTGTCTGGTACTCTGTCACTCGCGTTTCAAAGAAATTTTTCTCTTTACGCAGGTTGGCTTGTTCGTCAAGCCATGGCAGGACATTCTGAGCACCTGGGAACGGATCTTCCTGACCGAGTTTACGCGCTCTTCGGTTGGCGATGAAGCGGAACTGCTCAATGTGCTCTTCCGCCGAATAGCCAAGAATGGGATCACGCAAAATGTAGTTGGCATAGGCGATTTCGGCTGCCTCAGCTTCATCCCACATTTCGCGAATGGCTTGCGGATCGAGTTTGATATTTTCTTCTTTGATGATTTGGTTGACCACCTTGATGCCAAACGCCGCATGCAGCACTTCATCGCGCATGATGTACTGCAATTGTTCGCCAGTGCCTTTCATCAGGCCACGTCTTTGCAGCGCAAAAATTGGTGTAAAACCGTTGTAGAACCAGCAGCCTTCGAAAACAGCGGCAAAGAACATGTAGGCCATGACGAAATTTTCCTGCTCATCCTTGTCCGTCAAGTCGATGTCGGCACGAAGGACTGAGTGCAGGCGGCGGTTGGCAAGTTTGATTTTGCCGTAAATTTCCGGCACAACGCGATAGCGGTTATAGATTTCGCCTTGATCAAGCCCCAAGGTCTCAATGCAGTGCTGATACGTCCAAGTGTGTAGCGCTTCTTCATACACTTGCCGTGCTTGATAGATTTGTAACTCTGGGGCACACATTTTTTCCATCACCGCCAAACCAATGTTGCGCATCGCGAGCACGTCCGAAGTGGTCAGATAGGCCAGCACATTGGTGTAAACATGGCGTTCTTCTACGGTCAGCTTATGGTTGAAGTCATGGACATCCTGGGCCATGGAAATGTCCAAAGGTGTCCAGTGGTTTTTATTGGCGTTCAGGAAGTATTCCCATGCCCAAGGGTATTTAAATGGTGCCAGTTGGTTAATGTCAGTTTGCCCGGTGATGACACGTTTATCTTCCGGACGTACTGGTGCGAGCGCCTCCTGTGCCATGGGCGCGATGGCTTCTTGCGGCGCTTTTTTTGCCTCATGCGCCGTGACTGATGGCTGGGCGGGCTGAGGTTGACTTTGCTGTTTGAAAGCTGAAATTGGGTCATCCCAGTTTAACATGACGTCTTCTCCATATTGTTATCGTTATTGACAAGCTTCGCAGTCCGGGTCAAGGATCGAGCAGACCTTGGGCGCCTCTGGCTGTGTATTGGCCTGGCTTGATGCTTCCTGGAACTTTTCCATGGCTGTTGCACCAAGGGAGCGCAAATAATAGGTCGTCTTAAGCCCACGCACCCATGCCAGCTTGTAAATGGAGTCCAGTATCTTGCCAGAGGGTTCAGCCAGATACAGGTTGAGCGATTGCGCCTGATCAATCCATTTTTGACGTCGCGAGGCGGCTTCGATGAGCCATCGGGGATCGATTTCGAAGGCTGTGGCGAAAAGTTTTTTCAGCTCATCTGGTACGCGATCGATGTATTGCACGCTGCCGTCGTAGTATTTGATGTCGCTGACCATGACATCATCCCAAAGCCCCAGTTTCTTAAGCTCATTTGCCAAATAAGGGTTGACCACTGTGAATTCACCCGAGAGGTTAGATTTCACATAAAGGTTCTGATAAATGGGCTCAATCGACTGACTCACACCGCAAATATTTGAGATCGTGGCCGTGGGAGCGATGGCCATGGTGTTGGAGTTGCGCATCCCCACCGTTTTAACGCGTTCTCGGAGTGAATCCCAATCCATGGTGAAAGACTTGTCCATTTGAATGTAGTTGCCACGACCTTCTTCGAGCAAGCGTATGGAATCGATTGGCAAAATGCCCTTGCTCCATAAGGAGCCTTCGAAGGTTTGATAAGTCCCTCGTTCTTCCGCCAAATCGGTCGATGCTTTGATGGCAAAATATGAAATGGCTTCCATGGAACGATCGGCAAACTCAACGGCTTGCTCCGAGGCATAAGGGATGCGTAATTTGTATAGCGCATCCTGGAAGCCCATGAGACCAAGTCCAACTGGCCGGTGCTTGAGATTTGAACGCCGAGCTTGCGGCACAGAATAGAAATTATAATCGATGACGTTATCAAGCATGCGCATGGCGGTTGAAATGGTCTTTTCGAGCTTTTCGAGGTTTAGACCGTTTTCGTCGACATGCTGCGCGAGGTTGACGGACCCTAGGTTGCATACCGCAATCTCGTCATCGCTTGTATTGAGCGTGATTTCCGTACACAAATTGGAACTGTGTACGACACCGCAATGCTGTTGTGGTGAGCGCAAGTTACAGGGATCTTTGAAAGTCATCCACGGGTGACCTGTTTCAAACAGCATGCTGAGCATTTTGCGCCACAGATCAACCGCTTTCACCTTCTTGAACACGCGAATTTCGCCAGCCTCAGCTTTCTTTTCGTAATATTCATATTTTTCTCGGAACGCCTGACCGTAGAGATCGTGCAGTTCCGGGACTTCGTCTGGCGAAAACAGCGTCCATTCTTTTTCTTCTACAACCCGCTCCATGAACAAATCTGGAATCCAGTTGGCGGTATTCATGTCGTGGGTGCGACGCCGATCGTCCCCTGTGTTTTTACGCAATTCGAGGAATTCTTCGATATCGATATGCCAGGTTTCGAGGTAGGCACACATGGCACCCTTTCGTTTACCGCCTTGGTTGACTGCCACGGCTGTATCGTTGGCCACTTTGAGGAATGGCACGACGCCTTGTGATGTCCCGTTTGTGCCCTTAATGTGTGCTCCCATGCCACGGACACGGGTCCAGTCGTTGCCTAAACCTCCGGCATATTTCGACAGCAATGCGTCATCTTTGATGGCATTGAAGATGCCTTCAAGATCGTCGGGTACCGTCGTCAAATAACAGCTAGACAGTTGCGGACGGAGTGTGCCTGAGTTGAACAGCGTTGGCGTCGAGCTCATAAAGTCAAAGCTTGATAACAAGTTATAGAATTCTATCGTGCGTTTCTCTCGCTCGACTTCATTGATGGCTAAGCCCATGGCGACACGCATAAAAAACACTTGTGGCAATTCAAGCCGAGTGCCGTCGTGGTGAATGAAATAACGGTCGTACAGTGTTTGCAGTCCAAGGTAGGTAAATTGAAAATCTCGCTCTGGTCTAATCGCTTCTCCAAGCACCTTGAGATCGTAACGGGTCAGTTCTGGGTCGAGCAGCCCAAGTTCAGCCGCTTTCCGAATGGTTTTTTCAAATGTTTCCGGATACCGCTCGGCCATTTGATCTTGCGTGGCCTCGGTGGGTTCGGCATAAATAAATGTCATGGCTTCACGACGCAGCTTGTCGAGAAGTAAGCGCGCAGCCACATACGTGTAGTTTGGATCGCGATCGATGAGGTTTCTGGCGCCCATGATGATGACGTCCGCCAGATCTCCCTCCTTCATACCGTCAAAAATGTTGCGCCGAATGTTTCGGTAAAGCAGCTCGACATCAACGTCGCTCAGTCCTCGTACCGCCTCTTCGAGAATCGTGCGCAATCGTTGTTCGTCCAAAGGCGAACGGCTGCCGTCATGTCTGATGATGTTGGGAAGGGCCTCCGG
>RFGJ01000309.1 GCA_003696665.1 Gammaproteobacteria bacterium
ATAAACACATCTGGAAAAAAGTTGGGATCACCGCTGAATCGTCGCTCGATGGCCTGTCTGATTGCAGCGTAGTCATCTCCTGCTGTGATGCCCGTGACGCGGTACTCACGGTATTGCTTTTTGTCGGGCCCATCTTGACCAAAAACAACAAGAGAGACTCGCGCCTCTTCGCCATGTGAATGAGACACATCCATGCACTCAATGCGCTTTGGTAAACGGGACAATCCTAACCACTCGGTCAGCTGCACCCACCGACTTTCCATCACGTGCCGAGATTGTCTGTGCCTTTCCAGTGACGCCTTGGCATTGTTTTCTGCCAGACTCACCCATTTCTTCCGAATCCCGCGTACGGAATGGCGAATGGCGACATGGCGACCAGCAAGTTGGAACAGCCAGCGGGTGATCGCCTCGAGATCTGATGGAAGATGATTGATCAGAATCTGGTCCGGTATTTGCCGGCCTTCACCATAAAACTGCCCCAAAAACTGCGTTAACGCGACGTCCATCGGCTCGATGAGATCAATAAAGTGATTGCGAGAGCCAATTACTCGCCCACCACGCACGAACAGCACGTGAATGGCGGCCATCCCATCACGTTCAACACATGCCATCACATCGGCGTCGGCGTGCCCTTCCTCTATCGCCTGCTCGCTAGTGACATGTCGAAGCGCTTTGATTTGGTCGCGAACCACTGCCGCTTTTTCATACTCGAGTTTTGCCGACAGCGCTTCCATTTGGGCCACAAGTTTATTGATGACCTCTTGGCCCGCCCCACGAATCAGGTCCCGAGTCAGCTCGACATCTCTGGCATATTCTTCCGCACTTACCATACCAACACACGGCGCCTTGCACCGGCCTATCTGGTACTCAAGACAGGGCCGCGTGCGATTGGCAAACACCGTGTCCTCGCATTGCCTTACTTTGAACAATTTTTGCGCCAAGGCCAGTGTTTCCTTGACGGCCGCCCCGCTGGGAAATGGGCCAAAATATTCTCCGCTTTCGCGTTTTGCACCTCGATATTTCGCCAATCTTGGCCAAGCATGTGAGGATAAGAAGATGTATGGATAGGATTTATCGTCTCGGAGCAGGATGTTGTATTTTGGTCGGTACGCCTTGATTTGGTTTTGCTCCAAAAGCAAGGCTTCAATTTCCGTATCGGTCGTTGTCAGTTCAATGCTAGCAATTTCTTCAACCAATGCGCGCGTTTTCGCGCTTGGTAAATGCTTTCTAAAATAACTCGACAGGCGTTTTTTGAGATCATTGGCTTTGCCAACATAAATCACTTCACCCGAGGCATTGAGCATGCGATAAACCCCCGGGCATTCTGGCACTGTCTTTAAAAATTCTCGGGCATCGAAGGCCATGAATTAGTCTTGTTGCATGCCTGCTTTAATCAGCCCGTAACGAATGGCCAGATGCGTGAGCTCCACATCACCATTGACACCAAGCTTTTCAAATAAGCGATATCGATAGCTGTTCACGGTTTTCGGACTGAGACACAGCAGTTTACTGATTTCCGTCACCTTGACCCCTTGGGTGATCATCATCATGACTTGAGTTTCGCGCTCAGACAGTTTGTCAAAGGGTGAGGACTCCTTCTGTACGCTGCGAATCGCCATCTGTTGTGCAACTTCTGGGGTCAGGTAAATTTGCCCAGACTTGACCTTACGAACGGCATTTTCAATTTCGTCGATGTTCGCCCCTTTAGTCAAATAACCACGTGCGCCAACTTCAAGGAATTTTTGTGGCAGCGGCTCTTCAATATAAGCCGATAACACAATCACCTTCACATCCGGGACATAGCGAAGCATCCTTTTCGTCGCTTCCAATCCCCCGATGCCCGGCATATTGGCGTCCAATAACACCACATCAGGGCTCAACTCGCGTACACGGGTGACGGCTTCCTCTCCGGAGCTTGCTTCACCGATCACTTTAAAATCAGCCACTTCCTCGAGTAAACGACGAATCCCCACCCGAACCAGATCATGGTCATCCGCCAAAACCAGTGTAATCACCTTGCGCTCCCTCCCTCAGTGCCGTCAATCATGGAGATGCTGCCCTTCTCAATCATGCTGACAAATCGCTTAATTTTCAACAGGCACGGCTTGCTCGGTCGAAGTTTCGACCTTGCCTTCACCCAGTCTGGACACTTCGTCCGCTTCCCCCGTCAACACAAGCAATTGCTCACGCACCTCCGCCATCAACGCAGGAATATCACGCTTAGAAAATTGCCGTGTGTCAATGGGTTGACCAATATGACACTCGACCGGCTGATGCAATGTCCAGCGCAATGTTTTCGCCGGCTGAACCGTGGCAATATTTCGGAAGCCAATAGGAACCACAATGGCATCGGTATCAAACGCAAGATGAAAGCCGCCTTTTTTCAAAGGTTGTAACCGCCCATCTCGCGAGCGCGTGCCCTCGGGCGCCATCCACAAAATGATGCCGTCTTCCATCTTCTTTTTGGCGAACGCCAAATCCTTCAACGCCTGCTCGTGATTTCTCCTGTCCACGAACAGAAACTCCGCCACCCGCATGGCACGACCAAAAATAGGAATCGACAGTAATTCACGTTTGGCCAACATGCGAATTGATCCGTCCAAGGCTAAATAAGTAGCTGGAATATCGTAGTTAGACGCATGGCTACTCATGATTAGATAAGCGCGGCCTGGCGTGGGTCGCCAATGCTCACGCCCCTTCACCGACAGGCGCATATCAACAATACGAATCAACGAATCTGCCCAACTTCTAATAACCCGATCGACGCGACGCCGATAGTCAGGGCGTTGCCGTCCCGTCATGGTCAAAACGACAAGACAATGATAGAGAGTCGTCGCCGCAGAGGCGATGATGATCCATAGTGTCATCAAAAAACCAGCTCGCTTCGGCGCGACAGTATCTTCTTTCCGCATACTCATGATGGCATCACCTCAGAAGGTGATACTTGCGCCAATAAAATGCCGTGAGCGGACTGGCGATCATAATCAATGCACGCGACTGTGGCTGGTGGAAAACGTTCAATGACCGCTCCAGGCGCGAACCAAAGGGTAAGCTGTGCCACAAGCGGCATATGCGAAACCACCAGCACATCACCAGCACATTGGGCCAATATGGCGCCCGCGGCCGCCTCTGGTGCCGAACCGGAAATCAAATCATCGCTATACAAAATGGGCTTCTTGACTTCAAGCTGCGCGGCCACGATGGCGGCGGTTTCCGTAGTCCGCACAAATGGACTGGATAGAATACATGATGGCACAGAATAGTGCGCCTTTAACCATTGCGCCATGTACATGGCTTGCAAACGGCCATTTTCTGTCAGCGGTCGTTCCCTATCGGTGCGAGCTTGATGCGTCGGGACGGCTTCACCATGACGCATGATATAAATATTCATCACTGCCCCCCTTTTGGATACGCCCGTAACTGCGCTAAAGGTTCGCCATACAGTCTCGGTCCAAACTGGCTCACAACCAGCGCCGAACCATACGACGCAAGCCGTGCGGCGTCCGAGTGACTGTAGCCATGCGTGATGGCATATAAGAACGCCCCTGCAAACATATCACCCGCACCGTTGGTGTCAACTGCCTTAACCGGATAGGCCGATACTTTCTCCATACCTTCGTCAGTGATGATCAGCGCACCATCGGCGCCCAAAGTGACGACAACTTCCCGTGCCTGCGAGCGCAACACATCCACAGCATCATTCAAATCGTTCGTACCAGTCCAACGCAATGCTTCTTCCCGATTGCAAAACAACAGATCAACGCCATTATCGATCAGTGCCTGCATGCCATCGCGAAAGAACTGTACCATGCTAGGGTCGGACAGTGACAACGCTGTCTTGACATCATTCTCCTTGGCCACCGCTCGTGCGTGACGAACGGTTTCAATCGCACTCGGTGAACTCGCCAAATAGCCTTCGATATACAGGTAACGACTTGAAGCCAATGCCTCAACATCAATGATATCCGGGTGCAATTCCGACGTAATGCCGAGAAATGTATTCATTGTCCGTTCCGCATCCGGCGTAATCATCACAATGCATTTTCCTGTGACACCGGATTTGGCACCGCCATCAAACCGGGTATCGACACCGTTGTTTCGCAAGTCCTCAATGTAAAAATGCCCGGCCTCATCATCTGCCACTCGGCAACTATAGAACGCTTTCCCGCCCAGCTGGGCAACTGCAATGATGGAATTGGCGGCCGAACCACCACAGGCTCGTCCGTGCCAGCGGCCGTTGAGCACATGCATCAGATGGTCATGACGCGCCTCGTCAATCAAAGTCATGGTGCCCTTTTCCAATCCAAGTGCCGCCAATGTCCCCTCATCGATCTCAACCTCGAAGTCCACCAATGCATTGCCTATACCATAGACATCCCAACGTTTATTCACGCGCGCTCTCCTGTGACTTGATGATTTGTGATGTGTACGCTTGACCACACGACCAGCAATTCAACATCGTCGCTGGTACCATTTCACCGCACCGCGGACATCGCCAGTCCGCCTGACTTTGTGTCGTCGTCTGCCACTGCTGCCAGAGTTGCAAAACATTTTGCGCACGCGCCAACACATCATCGGCCACCCACAAAGTGGGGGCGGCATTGACTGGCAGCTCGCCAAGCGCCCCCTGACGATGCCAGCCTTCGATGAAAACATCGACACCGTGCGCACGGAACATTTGCGCGAGAAGCTCCGCGTCAATGATATTTTCCGCTTCGTAAATTTTACGCACGCGTAGACTCCAGTTGCGCCAATCGCTCCAAAAATTCCTCTTCATCAATGACCGA
>RFGJ01000310.1 GCA_003696665.1 Gammaproteobacteria bacterium
CCAAGGCCGATGACGAGCGGTGAGCCCTCGCGTGCGACAATCAAAGTGTTTGGCTCGGTCTTATCGATTACCGCGATGGCATAAGCCCCTTGCAGTTGTGATAAGGCGCGTCGAACAGCGCCCAGCAAGTCTGTTTCGTGGTTTAATTCATGGTGTATTAAATGGGCGATGACTTCCGTGTCGGTCTCCGACTGAAACTGGTAGCCCAGCTGTTTCAGTCGTTCCCGCACGTCGTGATGGTTTTCAATAATCCCGTTGTGCACAATGGCAATACGATCTTCAGACAGGTGAGGGTGCGCGTTTTCTTCGGTTGGTTGACCGTGTGTCGCCCAACGGGTGTGCGCAATCCCAAGGCCCCCCTTGGGGGCTTGCTGTTTGACAGCTTCTGCCAACGCGGCCACTTTGCCGACCCGCCGGATGTGTTGAATTGCACCTTCAGAAGACAACACCGCCATCCCAGCACTGTCGTATCCCCGATATTCAAGCGTTTTTAATCCTTCGATTAGAATTTTCGCCACATCTCGTTGCGCGATGGCTGCCACAATTCCACACATTTTTATTGACTTCCTTCTTGTTTCTTTTGCTTCGTTGGGCGTTGCCAACCTTCAATATGCTTTTGCCGAACGCGGCTGACCACCAGAACGCCATTCGGGACATCCTGTGTGACCGTAGTGCCTGCACCGATCGTTGCTCCTTCGCCCACTGTGACTGGTGCAACCAATTGTGTGTCAGACCCCACAAAGACATCATCCTGCAAAACTGTTTGGTGTTTATTCGCACCGTCATAATTGCAGGTGATGGTCCCAGCGCCAATGTTGACGTTCCGTCCAATGACCGCATCGCCAAGGTAGGCAAGATGCCCTGCCTTGGAGCCTTCGCCAACCACTGACTTCTTCACCTCAACAAAGTTCCCAATCGCGGCCCCGGTTTTTACGGTGGTGTCGGGCCGAATTCGCGCAAACGGCCCGATGGAAACCCTAGCCTCAATCACCGCACCGTCGATCACTGTGTGGGGCTTGATTTCGCTTCCAGCGCCGATATGTGTGTTCCTCACGACAGAATAGGCGCCAATCTTAACCCCATCTTCTAACGTGACATTGCCCTCGAGGATGACACCGACATCGATCACGACATCTTGGCCACATGACACCTGGCCACGAATGTCGATTCGATCGGCATCAATCACTGTCACGCCTTCGGACATCAAACGCTCCGCGAGGCGACGCTGGTAGGCACGCTCAATAACCGCCTGCTGCATTCGGTTGTTCACGCCTTCCGCCTCGATCGGTTCAGGGCAGGTGTGGGTTCGCACAGGAGTGCCTTCAGCGACTGCCATGCCAATCACGTCGGTCAGATAATATTCACCTTGGGCGTTGTTGTTGGACAATTGCGCAAGCCAACGCGTCAAATCGCTCGCCATCGCCGTGATGATGCCGGTGTTCACTTCGCAAATTTTCCGTAACTCGGCGTCCGCATCCTTATGTTCCACGATGCGCTCAACGTGTCCATTACCATCGCGGACAATGCG
>RFGJ01000311.1 GCA_003696665.1 Gammaproteobacteria bacterium
ACATCGAAGCCTTTCGCCAGACCGGTCATCATATCGTGAGACGCCATGGCCAGCATGCCGCGATACCCCATTGCGCCCGGCACCAACATAATAAAACCGGGCATCAGGACAGTTGCGCCGGGGAGCGCAAGATAGCGACTGGCCAAGTTGGCCGTGACGCCTACAGTGGTGGCGCTTAAGAAGGCGGCCATATGTGGGGTTGTGTACTTTTGTGCGAACACGGTCACGCCATAGGCGAGTAAACCGGCGACCACAAACCAGAAACCGTCCCGCCAGCGCGCAAAAAACAACGGCACCAGTGCCAGAGAGCCACAGGCAGCACTGAACCATGGCAGCCAGCTTGGGAGGTCATAAACCAATGCTTCATTGGGGTGCCCCCAAAGATTTTCTGCGAGTTCCATGCCAATAATACTGCCAAAAGTCAGCTGGATAAGGATGCTCGCGGCACCGAAGAGTCGCGCCGTGCCTGAAACCAGATTCTGGGTGGCCAGTTCGGCCAGCGCGATTGTGATAGAAAGCCCTGGGAGCAAGATAATAAGACCGGATAACAGGGTTAACTGATTGGCCAGTGGCCAAGCTAGGCCAGCTGAAAAAAACCAGATAAGCTGCGTGACTGCGATGGCGGACAGCGCGGGCAGCAAGTGACGGAACACGGAGTGACGGGTGGCATGATTCAGTCCCGCGATGCTAAGACCACTCAGCCCGGCCACGAGCATTTCCCGGCTGCCTCCGCCAAATATATTGGCCAGGGCGGCTGACACAACAAAATAGGCGAGATACCAAATCAATTGCCCGATAGGCGTTGGCAGGCGCTGGATTGCTTTCAGTTCGCGCGCGCCCGTAACGGTGTCTGTCACACCGTCGATCACGCGGCTGGCCACATCGGTCAGGCGTCGTAGCTGTTCGATGTTGACTTCACCAGGGGCTGCTCGAATGACGAAGGTCTGCGGCAGTGTGTCCGGTTGAAGGATGGATAGTGTGATCGCGGTTGGCGTGGACATGCACTGGACTCCAAGTCCTAAACGACTTGCACAGGCATTCACTGTTTGCTCAAGCTCATAGGCAGGCACGCCATTGACATGCAGGGCTTTGGCCAGACGCAGTATAAAGCCAGTCGGTTCATGCCGTGGTGGGCTGTTCGGCACGTCGTCGAGCGAGGCCGGTGAAAACGGGGCACCAGATTCCATTTGCTGTCAAAGTGTTTGAAAACCATAAGCATGGGATGAAAGCCAAAACGATGCAAGGAAAATTGTGACAGTTTGCACGGGCAGCTATCGTTCGGGATTAGCTGAAGCGAAAGGGTTTGGGTTTCCGTTGGTTGAAACTTCAGAAAATATCGCCATAGTCGATATACATTGGTAGGAGCAAAGCCATTTTCGGTACCGCATGGCAATTACCATTCCAACCCAAGAAACTCGACCCGTGGTGCCCAGCGCACATGAACAGGCCGCCAGTCCTGTGTCTGCTGCGTCAGACACCAAGGCCATCGATCGTCATCAGAAGCGGATGACCAGTGGTGTGGTCTACCATAAAGACGGCGATAAAGGTCGGTCTCGTCGGCGTTATCCATCGCGTACGGAAATGCGCCGTCAATCCAGAAAGCAGGTCCGGCGAGCGCGTGGGGCGCTTGGCCGCTACGTTGACCTACACGTTTGAAAGATTGCCATTTTCAATTGTGATTCATCCAGTTAGACTGATGTCACGGTGAACACCGGCTTATGTGATGACAGTTTACGATATTGACAAACTGATGGCGCAGACGCGCTCGTTAGCGGCAGAGTACCGTGCGGCGACAGGACAGGTGCTGCCAGTGTCATCGGAACTCGCAATTTATGATGCGTGCCGGCACCTGGGGTTGCGCGCTGCTTCGGAGCACCGGGCCGGTGTGGATGTGGTGGGTGAGCAAGGTGCCTACCAAATTAAAAGTCGCGTGTGCTTTGACCCGAAAAAGCGTGGTTATCGGCTCGGACGGGTCAACACGAAGGGTGATTGGACGCATGTGCTCTTGGTGGTGTATGACGCACGTTATGAACCTCTGGAAATATGGCAAGCTGAACGCAAGGTTGTGGAAGAGGCGCTGACTCAGGCACGACCCAACCCGCGGGGCAGTATGACGATTGAAAAATTCAAGGCCATAGGACACTGCGTTTGGCGAAGGGCAGCGGAAAACACGAATGAATGTTAAGGGGCGGGATGCGGCCTATTGGCTCGGGGAAGATGGGCCGTTTGCCCAAGCCATGGAAGCATTTGTGCCCAGAGAGGGCCAAATCAAAATGGCGTCGGCTGTGGAAGCCGCACTGTCTTCTCGCGGCAGGCTCATCGTGGAGGCAGAGACAGGGACTGGAAAAACGCTCGCCTACTTGGTGCCGATTTTGAGCAGCGGTGTTCGCGCCATCATCTCGACTGGTACCAAAACGCTCCAAGACCAATTGTTTGAGAAAGATATCCCATTGGCTTGCCAGATGATGGCGCCTGCTCCCGACGTGCGACTGCTCAAAGGCCGTGCCAACTATTTGTGTCGCTACCGCTTGTCGCAGACTGTGGCTGAGGGGTTGTTAACCAGTCGAGAAGACGTGGCGACCTTGCAAAGTATTGTCGAGTGGTCGCAGTACACAATTTCAGGTGATTTGGCGCACGCAGCACCCATTCGGGAAGATTCAGCACTTTGGCCACAAATCACCAGCACGCGAGAAAATTGCCTTGGGACGAGCTGTCCGAATTACGATGATTGTTTTGTCGTGCGAGCCAGGAGGGAAGCAGAAAAGGCGGACATTCTGGTCGTGAATCATCATTTACTGATCGCCGATTTGATGCTCAAGGATCAAGGTTTTAGTGAGCTATTGCCGCCGGTCGATGCCATTGTGTTTGACGAAGCGCATCAACTGCCGACAGTGGCTAGGCGTTTTCTTGGTTGGCGTTTCTCGACCAAACAATTCAGCTTGTTGTTGGATGATGTGCGCCGGGAACTGATGACAGCTGCCCCTGACATGCTGCAGGCATGGGGCAATAGAGAAGTCGTTTTAGCAGACGTCTTCGAGCACATCCGCAACTTTCCCGTGGATGGCCGTGTGTCTTGGGAAAATCGGCCCCGAGAAGCATGGGACGGGTTGTGTCAGCTGTTGTTCGACGTGGCGTCAAAAATGGCACAGCTTACCGAGGCTTGTGAGGCCAGATCAGAAGGACTTGCTCGCTGCCATCAGCGGAGCTTGTCATTGCTTGCCGATTTGCAGCGACTGATGGTGGAACCTGCGCAGGATTGGGCACGATGGCTTGAAAAGCATAGCCGCTCAATTGTGGTGACGGACGCGCCCTTGAATGTGGCAGAGCCTTTGCAACAGCGCTTGAAAGCTCAGGCGGACGCGGCATGGATCTTTACATCTGCGACGTTAAGTGTTGGTGGCGATCTGACACCGTTTGCCCACGACATAGGGCTGGAAGGGCAGGCAACCACATTGACAGTGCCTAGCCCCTTTGATTTTCAACGCCAGGCACTGTTGTATGTGCCGCGTTACGTCCCGGAACCGAACGCGAACGAAGCGTTATCAGTCATATTCGAACACGTAAGAGTGCTTGTGGAAAGGTCGCGGGGGCGGGCTTTTTTGCTGTTGACCAGTCATCGCGCGTTGAGCGAGGCGAGACTTTATCTGGCCGACTTGGAGGGAGTGTCTGTTTTTTTTCAGGGGGACGCGCCGAAAATGCAGTTATTGGAACAGTTTCGAACCAATGCGCCAAGTCTACTGGTGGCCACAGGCGCTTTCTGGGAAGGCGTGGATGTTCCGGGAGAGGATTTGCAGCTCGTCATGATTGACAGGTTACCATTTCCTTCACCGGACGACCCAATGACGGCTGCGAGGACGCGGTGGTGCCGTCGGCGCGGCTTAGATGCGTTTGAAGCCGTTTCGCTGTATGATGCGGTACTCGCATTAAAACAAGGGGCCGGCCGTTTGGTTCGTCGCGTGACAGACCGTGGTGTCTTGGTGATTTTTGACCCGAGATTGGTGTCGCGTCCGTATGGTGAATACTTTGTTCGATCGTTGCCGCCATTTAAGCGCACGCGGAGCATGAGTGAAATCGAAGCATTTTTTGAGGCACTCCATCAGCATGAAACTGATCGCAATTGAAACATCAACAGAATGTTGTTCGGTCGCGGTGACAGACGGAAGCAACATACATCATTGGGCTGAGGTGATACCTCGGGGACATGGTGAATTTTTGCTTAAGAAAATTGACGAGTTGTTGGCGCTCGCTGGGTGGCATAAGTCGGAGCTGGATGGGATCGTCTGTGGTATGGGGCCAGGAGCATTTACTGGTGTTCGTTTGGGCGTTGCAGTGGCTCAGGCGATGGCGCTGGCTGTGGATCAGTGCGTTTATCCGGTGTCCTCTCTGCAGGCCTTAGCGATGGCTGGCTTCGAGCATTATAAACAGGAAGTGAGCGCCATACGGGTAACTTTAGATGCGCGTATGGGGGAAGTGTATTGGCAGGCCTTTTCGCAAAAGACGCAAACACCTCTGATGGCGCCGCAGATCAGCAAGCCCGACGAGGTTCAATGGCCCAGTTCAGACACGTGGGTAGGATTGGGACATGGATGGCGGACCTACCCTGTTATCGGTGGCTGTCATACCACCATACCGCTTGAGCACGTGTTTTTATATCCACTGGCGCACTATGCGTTGAAATGGATGATGACCCATCACCCTGAGGGAGTGGCGCCAGAGGCTCTGACACCAATGTACCTGCGCAATAAAGTGGCGCTGACCGAGGCAGAGCGAAAAGCGGCATCAACTGGTCAACGATGAACGCATCATTGCGTTAGTCGTCAGAGGGTAAGTGCGGAAAAAGGAGGGAATCATGTGGCGTAGCGTCATTGTCTTAATGGTGATTTTGCTGACAGGGTGTCAGGCTATGTTGCCGACTCAATTACGAGGGGATGTCACATTTGTCGGGACGCCGACAGATGCGGTGACTGATTGGGACAGCACCAAAGGGCAATATGTTCGTTGGGGTGGGCTGGTAGCCAAAGTTAAAGTGCGCAAGCAGGCGACATGGGTGGAAATCGTGGCGCTACCATTGGAAGCCAGTGGTCGCCCTAGGCGCACCGATGCCAGTGAAGGCCGATTTATTGCACGTATTCCGGGACTGTTGGATCCGATCATTTATCGTCGTGGTCGTGAAATCACTGTCTATGGCACCTTAACCAAAACTGTTAATGGAAAGATTGGCGAACAGGCCTATACCTATCCAGTGTTGGATGTGGTCGGACATCAACTGTGGCCAAAGCGACGGGAAGTAAGAAAGGAAATTTACATTATTCCCAGTTATTGGGGCGGCTATTGGCACCCTCATATTTGGCCGGGTCCCGTTCATGTGCTCCCCAAACCCACCCCAAGGACCACGCCAGAAAAGAATGAAAAATAGTCGCTGAATGAGGATATGGAGCCGATGAAAATCACGTCAGTATTGGGCAATCGACAAAAACTCGACGGTGGTGCCATGTTTGGCAACGTACCAAAGGCACTCTGGCAGAAATGGGTGGCGGCAGATGAATTCAATCGTATCGATCTGGTATGTCGATGTTTTTTGTTGCAGTGCAATGGCCACAACATTCTTTTGGAGACCGGTATTGGCGCATTTTTTGAGCCAAAATTACGAGCACGCTACGGCGTTGTGGAAGCCAATCATGTTTTGTTGGACAATCTGGCGGCGCTAGGCGTCCAGCCTTCCGATATTTCAGCAATCATTTTGTCACATCTGCACTTTGACCATGCAGGCGGGTTGCTGAGCCCTTGGCAAGAACACACGCCACCTGAGTTGTTGTTTCCAAATGCGCTTTTCTTTGTTGGCCAAAAGGCGTGGGAACGCGCCTGCCAGCCCCATCCACGTGACCGAGCCTCCTTTATCCCTGAGTTGCAGACAATGCTGCAAAAATCAGGAAGGTTGCGATTGGTTGACCAATCATCTCATCCCGAACTGCCGAGTTTTATCGAATTCACCTTCTCGGATGGTCATACACCGGGAATGATGCTCACCTGGATTTCGATGCCGGAACATAAGTGTGTTTTTGCTGCAGACTTGATACCAGGCACCCCTTGGGTGCATCTTCCGGTGACCATGGGGTATGACCGTTTTCCAGAGCGATTGATTGATGAAAAGAAGCAGTTACTGGACAAGGTGATACAAGAAGACGCGTGGTTGTTGTATACCCATGATGCACAGGTTGCCGCGTCACGCGTGAGCCAAGACGCACGGGGACGTTATCTGGCCACTGATGCGCACGGTGATGTGGCCTGGGAAAATTAAATTTGATTGAACTGTGAACTTTTGTGCATTGGGGGAGTCAACAGTAATAGTTGAGGCATGATGATTGACCTCTCCTCTCAGTGTGACTCCCCCTATTGAAAAGCAACCAATGCTTTTCCCGGGGCCTCTGTCGAGGCCCCCTTTTTTTAGAAATGTAAACCAAAATTTAAAAATGCTCCGTCGATGGCCAGGTCGACATTGATGCCACTGACATCGTTTGCATTGAGCGAGATTCTCCGGTAGCCGAGTTCGGCATAAAACAAAGCATCTGTTTCATACCGGAGCGCTGCTTGCATATCTATGAAGGAGTCCCCACTGAAAGTGGCACCACTGGCCTCGACATCCAGTGAAAGACCGGTGAGCGGGAACTCAAAGTTGGCGCGTGCGTACAGCAGCGGGATGCTGTCATCCAAAGTATCACTTTCGCTGTTCTGCGTAGTTTCAATGCGTACGTCGCCATTGAACTTCTTGACATTCAAACCGACGTCCAGAGACACCCAGTTGTCGAGGATCTCGTAGTAGAGGATGTAGTCGTCGTGTGAGAGATCAAAGTCCGAGGTGACCGTGTCGCTGACACTAAACGTTGTGTTGCCGTAGGTAAAGCTTCGGCTCAGCACGGAGCTGCCATTAGTTTGCAGATCTTGGTGCCGAAGTTTTAGGTTAGGCAACAGTGGCACGGGATGCTCGAAAGCAATGGAATACGTGTTCTGGTTGTCATCTGACAGACCTAGGTCACTCTCGATGTTGACCTGGTCAGCGCCGTTTTGGATGTCGCCAGAATAAGCGGCATTCCATTGACCGGCACTGACATAAACCCCCAGCGTATCTGCTGAAGCGAGTGCTCCGGTGAAGGCCAACGCAAGCGCAATTTGAGAATATTTCATGTGATTACCTCTTTGATGATTCCGTTGTTTTGCGACTTCTAGCGTAGATGAAAATCACGGGCTCCGCCACAACCCTAAAAGCCAAAAAGGCCACCATCAGTGTTATTGTCCTCTTTTTTGAATTTATTGACATCAAAGTGGAGTGTCTCCACCAGCTTCTTGTCTTTAATCGCGCGCTCAACGACTTGTGCAACAGCGCGAGATACTACAGGGGCCACTTCATCGGGCGTGGCCTGCAGTGCGACCTCCAATGTGCGCAAGGAAGAAACCCGAAAGGTTCCAGATTTTTCTGGGGTGCGGACGGACAGTGCGAGGCTGACTTCGGCCTCGACTTCTGACTTCAAGGTTGCCTTTTTAATACGAACCTTTAGTTTCTCCACGGTCACGACCAGCTGGCTATGTGGTGTCTCTTCATCAATATCATCTGTTGTCGTGTCGAAACCTTGTTTGTCGAGCGCGTCTTCAAAAAGTGAGGCAAACAGGGCATCGGGCGCCGGGTCGAATTGATAGGGGTTGCCAAGGATTGCGCCCTCGGCGACCTCAACTTTCAATGCCACGGGGACATTGTCCCCCACATCGCGACTGTCAATGAGTAAGGATGGAGATAAGGACAAAGTAGGTATCTCTGGCATGTCGCTATCGGTCGTGGCACAACCTGCGAGGATTCCAATGGCAAGCATGGCAATGATGGTGATATTTGGGCGACGCATTGTCCCCTCCATAATGTTGTCAGACCTCTCTTCACGCTACCAAGTCTAGATGGCCCTGTAAAGTGCGTAAGCCGCATTGTATTCAGGTCGATATTTGCCGCAATGTCTCGTGATTACGAAGGCCGCTCGGCGTCCTTATCACTGGCCTTTTTGTTCTGTGGCTTGTGAGGCCGAGAGGGGAGCAGCGAGACAAGTGGTCCAATAATTAGGATAGCGGCGACAATCACAATAAACCAAGCCAGCGCGGTCATGGCGCCTCCCCGAGAAACCAAGGAATTAATTGATCGACATGGGCGATGGCCCAATCCTTGCCCGTAAAGGGATGTTTTGACCATGCTCGGATCAGACCGTCTGATACGCTAAGTAAGCGCATGCGGTTGGCGACTGGGAAATAGCTGATATGCCAAGGTTCACGGCCAACGCCCTGTGTCGTGTCTTTCTCATAGGGACGAAAAAAGCCGAACTTGTGGGCATTGTTTGATAACCAATCATCCAGCTTGGCGCATGGTTCGTTGTCGAACTCGTCACAGACCAGCTGCGGCGTCCAACCGTTTTGAATGGCGCGTGCGTCAAAAATATCAAAATCAGTCCCCCAATGGTGCCTCGAAAGTCCAGGAACCGCACTCCAACGCGCGATGGCCCAAAAGCGTGCGTCTTCCGTGGCGAAATATGTAATAGGTTGTGCATTATCGTCCAGAATTGGCCGCTGCCCGCTGACCTTGAGCTCCCAAAGGCGTTTTTGATCGGCATAACTGCGAAAGCTTGAGATCACCATAAAATCGACCCCATCTTCTTGCGCGGCTGTACGCATGTTGGCCAAGGCTTCAAGGGCATCGGAATGGCCGTAAACAGGCTTGCCAGTCAGTGACGGCAAACGTCCCTTGCACACGTGTACATCAGTCAAACCAAGAAATGCGTCGATGTTCACAACAGGATGCCTTCTAAAATTTTTTGA
>RFGJ01000312.1 GCA_003696665.1 Gammaproteobacteria bacterium
ATGGCCTGTCCGATTCGGCAGTCACCCGCCGCCCCGGCCCGGCGGTTCACCATCCGGGCCGGGAGGGCCGTTCGCCTTTTCCTGCTGCGGTCGGCGCCGCCCTACCCGCGCAACACGCCCACGGGGTGTTCCTCGAAGCACTCTATTCCTGCGTAGAGCCTTTTCTGCTATTCTTAGCTGTTGTCCGAGTGAGATACGAGAGATGCCTTTCAGTTTTCTGGCAACATCTGCCAAGCAGGAGCCGCTCCTCTCATATCTTAATGTAGGTTTCTTGCGCGTCAGAGAATATGCGTCCGGCTATGCATTTGTCCGGTGCCTGAAAGTAGTGCCGCCACTGCTTATGACGAGGAGCGGTGCGACTCTAAATCCCGTCAACCAAAAATGAATTTTGCTAATTTATATTCCAAATTTTTCCAATTCTCTAATGACAGCTTCTCTAAATCTTTCCAAACCTTCTTCGCCGATTTCAAATGCATATAACTTTGTTCTGCTCTTATTTTTTTGGTTATCTACTTGCTCATGACAGATGTCACGCACCCTGCTTTCTTCAACACCGCCGGTGGCGATATCGGATGCTTCACACTTGTTTTTTAGCCCGTTTTTCCGTGTCGGCATCAGTCCCTCCCGTTGGCGGACGTTTCGTTGTTGTGTAACCTCTCTATAACGCGTTTTTCATGCGTTGTGAATCCGTCAATCGGCTGTGCCAAAATTGGTTTGGCCTGCTTTGGGTCCATAGAGCAGACCTTACCTGATGTATTTTTGCGCCGTTGAGAAGCTGTGAAGAGTTGCGTCATACGCCGTGGTCCAACGCCTTCATACTGCAAGAATAAGACCTTATTGGAGTTTCCAGAATCCTGTGTCGTGCTGATCGCATCATTGTGGAGCTCCAAGGCAAGACTTTTTTCATACGGCTCAACGTAGTACACTTTCTTGATTCCAGCCGCCACTATATGTCTTGCGCAATTATGGCATGGGAAAGTAGTCGTATAAAGCGTCCCCCCTACAAGACTTTTGTTTCCATTTCTTGCACATGACAGGATAGCCTCCATTTCCGCATGAATGGCTCGACTGTATTCTGTTATATGCCATAAATGTGTTCCTTTAAGAATATTGCGCAATTTTTCTTTTAATTCACTATCGTCAATTTTAAGGGAATCAGTGTTTATGGCCTCACAAATATTCTTGACTATGTTATCTATCAGTTTATTTTTTCTAAAATCATTGTGACACATCCTATCGCGCCAAATATAACACCTATTGTCCATGTTGTTCGGATTTTCGTTTATATACAAACCGCCCCCATAGCGCGGAACGTCGTTCCACCCGATTCCGAGAAGTTCGCCGCTCTCGGAAAAGACTGCGGCCCCCACCTGACGTGACAAGCAGGCTGATCTCGTCATCGCAGAAAAGGCAGCATGCATCCCCGCCTCATGCCGCGTGGGCGTTTCGACACCAATTCCGAAAATAAGCTGCAAATGCCTTTTAATAACATCAATGAGAGAATTATTTCCATCATTTCTAATAAAGAAGTGCGAAAGCAACGCTGTGTCCCTTACGGACTGGCCATGTTTATTTTCAATATCGTTTTCGTCTCGGTCAAATATATTTCCTAGACCAGAAGTCTCTATACCTTGCCTCATGAGTCGATTTTTACGAACCGTCTTGGGCGCGAAGATCGTAAATTGCCAGTATGCGCCCCCATAAACATCCTCTAAGAGCCTTGATTCTTCGGGGCGTTTTAGTGAGTCCACAATTCTTGCGACACGAAGTGTTTTAGGCCTACGCAGATCGCTACCAGAAATTTCTTCAAAACCGTCGTCTTTTTTAGATCGACGATAATGTATTTCCTCAACAATTTTTTCTGCAAGATAGGATGGACCAAATCTTCTTCTAAGTTCTGTTCCACATTCTTGAAGGCCGGTAATGCGTTCTACACCGTGGGCTGAAACATCATTTCTTTTAAGGTGCCTTGATGCATATTCTCTTATTATATCGCTTACCCTTATAATTTCAACACGGTAACCATATGTATCTGTAAGTTCCTTCCTGAGAAGTTCGGCTGTTGTTGAAACGCCAGCACCGATCGCACCGACGAACCCAATGACCAGTTCATCTGTCCGCCTTGCGACCCTTTCATGAGCCATCAACGATTCCACTTCTGAGGTACTCCGCCTATCTCACAATCCCTTGCTTTGTGTCTGTGCCAAGGGTGCCTTTGAAAGGTCCCCATAGTCAATAATCCCGACCCTTGCACCATTCATGGAGACAACGGTTGCATTGTAAAACGATAGCGCCTCTCAGTGTAGGCCCCGAAAAAACACAATGCCTTAGGTGGGATAAGAGCTCAGTCGCCTTAGGTTCATATTGCTGGCTACCCATCTTCACACCGCCTCCAGCAGGTTTTCCGAGACGATGCGCCCGTCGAAGAGGTGAACGATGCGCTTCGCCCATTCGGCATGCGCCGGCGAGTGGGTGACCATCACGA
>RFGJ01000313.1 GCA_003696665.1 Gammaproteobacteria bacterium
CTTGGTTTCTTTACCGAAGTAACTCGGGAACTGCGCAATCCCAGCGTTCCCGAAGAGGCCATCAACTTCAAAGAATCGAGCAACCACTCGCATCAATTCTATATCCCAAATTCAGTAGTTCACGATTTCATAGGGAGGCCTGAGCAGGGGATGGCCATGACAACCCCATAGAGATGTTCGATAGCGCGCCTAAGCAGACAGACGAAAGCCTGGAACTGAAAACGAGTCGGCGCAAGCCGGTGTGGGCCTGGACCTGGGATGCGAGCCACAAACCAACGGAGAAAGGCCCAAATATTGACCAGAAGCAGGGCAAAACCAAGTAAGAAGAAACGTAGCGCAGGATTGCGGGAGGTGGTTTTGACCCGGACTCGACGCAAGATGCGATAGGAGGCTTCGATCCCAAAGCGAAAACGATAGCGTCGATAGATGGTCTTGGGTGCCCAGTCTAGACCGATGACGACAAAGAGCAACCATTTACGTCGCCGGACCTTGTCTTTGCCAGGGACGAGCGTGGCAACGACCGCCATGTCCACCGTAGTGCCATCGGTAAAAGTGTAGGTGGTGCGATAGCTCTTGCGTCCTCGACATAGTTGTCGGGTGCCGCCGGTTTTGCCCCGGATGGTGCAGGCCAGAATCGACGGTTGTTTGGCGTCCGTGAGATAGGCAATGACCGGTCCCGAACAGAAGCCTCGATCCAGATAGAGCACACGCATCTTGATGCCCAATGCCTGCACCCGCTGGTGCAAGCGCCTCACAATGGAGACCGTCTCCTCCCCGGGGCGCACGAAGGCAACCGCCAGGGTCAGACGCAACTGCCGGTAGATGACATAAAGACTGCAGATGCGGAAAAAGCGGGTGGTGCCCTGCTTGGCCCGGCTGCGCACTGTGTACGCCAGCAGGGATGCTGTCTTGCCATAGAAGGGCTCATCGTGCTCGTCGAGGGCTGCCTCGACCCACCGCTTTTGCAACTGGCGAGGAAGGCGGGCCGCCAAGGCTGCGTTAATTTGTTCTTCATGCACGCTCAGTTGCTCAACGCTCAGTTGTCCATTCAGCAACTCACGTATTCTGTTTCCGCTGGCACTCGTCTCCAGATCCCGGCACGCCGCATCCAGGCTAATTCCTTCACTGGCTGCCTTCATCAGAACATCGTAGAGCATGGCGCTGGTGCTGATGTAGCCAGCCGCTTCTAACGGAAGGTGCTCCTGGGCTACGCTTTGCATCGTCTCTCGAATATCTTGGGCCGTTAGTTCGGATTGGGTTATCATGAGGTTCTCCTGTTTGCTGGTTGGTGGTTATTGACATCTCTATTCAACCAGCAAACAGGACTCCTCACAAATCCCTACATCCTTTTCTTGCCCAAATCGTGAACTACTGAAATTGAAATCGGCAATTTTGAGCCCGTTGGGCAGAGCTGTAACCTGCCTAATGGGTGCATCTGGTGAGTGATGAGGAAATTTACACTTTCAAAACGACCCGAGTCTAGCAAAAACTCAGCAAAGGGGGGACACATGGCTTTGAAACGCAGTATCTTCCGATCGGCCCTGTTATTAGTC
>RFGJ01000314.1 GCA_003696665.1 Gammaproteobacteria bacterium
CGCACTGAAAAACTGGTGCCGGTGATACGCGAGGCAATGGTGGCGAAATTGCCTCCAGAGATACGCTCTTGAAGCTGATAAAAACTCACATGTCCCAGACTTCTTGACCAGGACACCACATAGTCGCCGCCTACCACCTGCGCGGGTACCGAAGGCGTGCCCGGCACACTAGGTCGGTTCCGAACGTCAATGACGGCTGAAGTGGTAACGCCTGAACACACTGCTCCATTACAGGCTCTCACTTGATAACGATAGCGACCATCACTCTTGCCATAAAAGTTTCGACTGCGTGTTGTCCCAGTACTCACCCATGCCCCATAAGTCGACCCACCATTGCTAGACTCCCGATATTGATAATGGGTGACTTTAGGGCCTCCACTGGCCGACCAACTGACTGTGTATTGTCCAGTGGCACTCCGTGCTGGAATGGACACACTGGCCACCGGCGACGGGCGGCGCACCACGCTGACGCGGCCACTCGTCTTAACAGGCCCGCACACCGATTTGTGACATGCCCGTACTTGGTAACGATAATGCCCGTCTGTTTTGCCTGAGAATGTCCGACTTCGTGCCGAACCGACACTTACCCACGCGCCGTAGCTCGCCCCATCATTGCTCGATTCGCGATATTGGTATGCGGTCACCTGACCAGACGCACTCCCCCAAGAGATAGTGTAAGTGCCCGTGTTATTTGTGGCAGGCGCTGAAATACTTGTCACAGCTGTCGGCGGAAGGACAACCTCAAAGGTGGCACTTTGCCGCCAATCACCACAAGCAAAATGATTGCAAGCTTTCACAACATAGTAATAGCTACCATTGCCACGACCGGTTAAGGTAACTGATGTTCCGTAGGTGCTCTGCCAAGTCCCAAGCTTTCCATTCTTAGCTTCTCGCCACTGGTAATAAGTTGGGTTGCCAGAAGCGCGGCCCCATGAAACAGTATACCGTCCGTCGGTATCGACACCACTTGGCACCTGAATCGGCCCCGGCATGCCAGGAATCGGATCGTTCCTGCAGCCAAGTGCCTGTGGCTGAACTTTCTGCGGGGAAGATTTCGACTTTGCCTTACCTTGCTTCCGGCCTCGCGCTGATGACGGCTGCGGCGCTGCCTTCAGTGCATAAGGTTTTAAACAGATGGCATGCGCTGGTTGTGACCACGATATTCCTAATAAGGCAAAACCGAAAAGAAAGACGAACGACACAAACGACGTTAAACGGCGGGCACGGGCACGCAGCATAACGATCCTCCTGGTTTATCCTTAAACCCGGGTAGACCGCTTAACGTACCCGGTACTCGATGACGGTAAATTTTGCTGGGATGGTATCAAAAGAAATCGAAAAATGATGTGAAAAATTACCAAAAATTGCATTTTTTTAAGACGGATTTATAAAGGACAGACGGCCCTACACTCCAGAGTCCTTTCTCACTTGGCCTTGAACGGCTCCTTAGCCTAATATCTTTTTGAGCTCTATGCTTGAAACTGGTGTACGGGGAGATTGGGAAAAGCGGCATGCCCTACTGAAACTCCGCTTAAGATGAACTGAAAACGACAAAGGCGTACGGCCACCATGAGTCAAAATAACGTGGTGGCCTTATCCTTGCCAGAGGGTGTTGAAGATCCGTTATCAAAGCTGCTTTTCAATAGTGCCAAGCGACTGATTCAGCATGCGACCGACGCTTCGCCACTTCAGCTGCCAAGGTTGGTCAACACGCCAACTGCCAGTTCTGCCCAAAGATAGACGAAAACTATGGCTATGATGATACCGATAGCCG
>RFGJ01000315.1 GCA_003696665.1 Gammaproteobacteria bacterium
CAGGACACCCCCGAAAAACCGGGATCAATGAATTCATAAGGTTTAAGAAATATTATACCTAAAGCGGATAAAAAGCTTGAATAAATAAAAAAAGGTAGCCTCATTATAGTCGACAAAAACCATAAAAAGGAGGCAACCTATGGACATCAAAAAACGAGTCCTGACAAAATTTAATCAAGTTACAGCAAAATACAAAAGTTATTTCAGTCGTCCGGTATATAAATTCATTCGCGATATATCGTTTGGCATTCTTCGCTCTGGGCATGTTCATTTAAGCAAGATTGGTTCAGCGCTTGAGGAAAAGACGAGTTTGAAAAAGACAACCGAACGACTTTCAAGCCACCTGGGTCGAGTCGGTCTTGACAAAGAATTGACAGCCTGTCACCTTGAGGTGAACAAACGGACGTTCCGTCAAGCGAAATACTTGATCGGCGATATGAGCGACATCAACAAGGCCTACGCGGAGAAGATGGAAGGGCTGGGACGAGTTCATGACGGCAGTAGCGGTGAGTTGTGCAATGGATACTGGCAGTTCAATATAATCGGCGTCGATGAAGCGGGGACGAGCATCATGCCGATGCTGAGTACCTTGTTTGCCACAGACAAAGAAGGCGGTAAGGGCTTTTCAGAGAACAAGAAGATTTTAGAGTCAGTGGCGACAGTATCGAGCCATCTTGAAAAGGAACAGATTTTTGTATATGATCGCGGCGGTGATCGGATTAAGTTGATGATGCCGTGGATAAAACAAAAACAGTACTTTATCATACGACAAACCGGGTTGCGACATATATATGTAAACAATGAGCTAAAGAAATTAAAAGAGTATGCCAAGCGCATCAATCGTCCGCATAGGATCACAGTTCACACGCGCCGTAGAAACAGGTTAAAGGCTCGCCTATTTGAATGTGGCGCCCGGCAGGTTTATTTGCCGCGGGAACATGGTTCAGGCCCCATGGATACAGCGTTGTGGTTGGTGTCGGCCAGAGAGCCGGGAAAAGGGTGGTGCTGGTATTTGTGTTTTATCCCGGCGGAGACCGAAGCAGCGGCTGTAAGAATCGCCATGCAGGGTTACGGCTATCGCTGGAAAATCGAAGAAGTACATCGACAGATAAAAAGCGATTATCATCTGGAGGACATTTGTTTGCGGCGCTATACGGCGTTGAAAAACTTTAATGTGCTGTTCTGGATGACCATGAGTTTTCTTTATCAGCATATGGAGGGATTGAGTTTGGAAGTATTGCAACACTTAAAAGTACAGGTGGTGTATCGTCGACACAAACTCAAGGAGTATATTGGTTTTGTTTACTACAAGCTGGCAAAGGCGGTTAAAATAATTTTTGCGGAAATCAGGCTGCGAAGGTTAACTCTGAAAGATGAGCGACGTCAGATTGCCCAACTTTGTCTGGCCCTTGAGTGAAAAAATCGGGGGTAGCCAG
>RFGJ01000316.1 GCA_003696665.1 Gammaproteobacteria bacterium
CGGGCGCTCGTTCTACCTGCAACTGCTGACCGAAGCAGTCGCCCGCTTCGTGCTGCACGAGTTGGAATTGCCCTACACCAACCTGATTTACGGTGGCGGTGGTAATTTCTACCTGCTGGCGCGGGCAAGCGATGCCGCGAAATTAGCCGCCGTGCGCCGGAAACTCAGCCGCATTCTCTACAAACATCATCAAGGTGATTTGTATGTGGCGGTTGAAGGTCTTCCACTCAGAGCGAAAGATTTCATGCGGCCAAAGGACGGCAGCAAGCACCTGAGCGAAAAATGGGGTGATCTGGCACGAGCGTTGGCAGTGGTCAAGAGTCGGCGCTTTGCCGAAGTGGAGCCGGGCGAGTTGGAGGTCTTGTTCCAACCGCAGGGACACGGTGGTAATGAAGAAAACCAGTGCCAGGTCTGCGGGCGCGAACATCCTGCCACCGAACTCATCACAAAAGGGAGTGATGATGAAGGTGTACGCAAATGCCCGGCATGTTCGTCTTATGAAGGCTTGGGCGAAAAATTGCGTAAAGCCCAATTTATCGGCTGGAATTTGCTTTCACATCCTGAAGATGTGAGCGCATTAACGGGAAAAGAAGTCTCATCTGGCTACAAAGAAGCACTCAAGGATTTGGGATTCAAAATAGAAGTTGGCGAAACCTTTGACGAGGTGAAAAACTTCAGTCACATTTGGGCGTTGAACGATGAAGCTTTGGAGCAGGCACAGAAAAAAGCCGCTGATAAAGTTCTTGTACGGCGTTTGCTGGTGAACGCCACACCGATTATCAGTGATGAGGAAATTCGACAATTGCGCGGCAAAGTGGATGACCTGCCCAGCGAGGACGCTAAAAATCCGGTCAAACCATTTGGTGCACTGGCGCACCAGTCGCAGGGCATCACCCGACTGGGCGTCTTCCGCGCGGATGTGGATAACCTGGGCAAACTCTTCGCCGAAGGTCTGGGGAACGACGCCACGCTTTCGCGCATCGCCTCGCTCAGTTTCGCCATCAGTTTGTTCTTCGAGGGCTGGGTGGGAAAAATTGCAGAAACGAGAAACAGGGCAAAC
>RFGJ01000317.1 GCA_003696665.1 Gammaproteobacteria bacterium
GCATATTCAGCCAATGTCTCCGCAATGGTCCGAATGTCGCGCACTGGGACATTTTCTGCCAAAAGGTTCTGCAACACCTTCACAACGACACTAAGCGGGAGTTTGTCAGGAACAAGTTCTTCCGCCAGTTTCGGGGCTGTCTGAGCCAAACGTTTCAGCAACTGCTCGGTTTCTTCATGACCAAGCAGTTGCGCCGCGTTGTCGTGCAAAATTTGACTCAAATGCGTGGCGATCACCGTTGATGCGTCCACCACGGTATAGCCTAATGTTTGCGCTTGTTCTCGTTTGTCCGGGGTAATCCAATAAGCCTCCAGCCCAAATGCGGGATCTTTAGTAGGGATGCCCTCAATGGGACCAAATACCTGACCTGGATTGATAGCCAGCTCTCGGTCGGGATAGACCTCCGCCTCGGCCGTGGGCACCCCCATCAAACTTATGCGATACGCCGTTGGCGACAGTTCCAGATTGTCACGAATGTGCACTGTTGGCACCAAAAATCCCAGCTCCTGACTCAACTTTTTACGGACACCTTTGATGCGAGCCATTAGTTTTCCGTCTTGCGACTGATCCACTAACGGGATTAACTTGTAGCCAATTTCCAAGCCAATTGGATCGACCGGGCTGACATCTTCCCAGGTCAGCTCTTGTAGTGCTGGCGGCTGCGCTTCTCGGGACTCCGTTTCAATGGTTTCATTAGCCACCTCTTCGGCCGCCTGTTTCTGACCCAACCACCATCCTGACAAAGCTGCTATACTGCCAAGCGTCAAAAAAGCGAAATGCGGCATCCCCGGGATGATGCCAAGCAAAATAAGCACACCGGCGGCGACAAAAAACACTTTGGGATTGGAAAACATCTGACTGACAACCTGCGCCCCCATATCCTGCGCGGCATTTTGCCGGGTGACCATAATCGCAGCAGCCGTCGATAACAACAGGGATGGAATTTGCGCCACCAAGCCATCTCCAATCGTCAGCAAGACGTAAAACCGGGTCGCCGTCGATAGGTCTAAGTTATGCTGTCCCATACCAATCGCCAGACCACCAAGAATATTGATAAGCAAAATCAAGAGGCCAGCCACAGCATCACCACGCACGAACTTGCTCGCTCCGTCCATGGCCCCATAAAAGTCAGCCTCTCTGGCTACTTCCGCACGACGTTCTCGCGCCTCGTCCTGCGTCAATAATCCGGCGTTAAGGTCGGCATCAATCGCCATCTGCTTTCCGGGCATGGCATCCAACGTGAAACGCGCGCTAACCTCCGAAATTCGTCCAGCCCCTTTTGTCACAACAACGAAGTTGATAATGACAAGAATCGCAAATACCACCAAGCCAACCGCATAACTACCGCCAACGACCACCGCCCCAAACGCTTCGATCACGGAGCCGGCGGCCCCGGGCCCCGTATGTCCGTTAAGTAACACCACTCTTGTGGATGCCACATTAAGCGCTAGCCTCAATAAGGTGGCAACCAACAGAACTGTCGGAAACGCAGCGAAGTCCAACGGCCGTTGCGTATAAACCGTGACCAACAAAACCACCAATGACAGGGTGATATTGAAGGTAAACATCAAATCTAGCATCCAGGGCGGC
>RFGJ01000318.1 GCA_003696665.1 Gammaproteobacteria bacterium
ACCGCAAGGGCCGGTAGTGATTGGCATAGACGAAACCATCGAACGGCGACGGGGCAAGAAAATCAAGGCCAAGGGTATTTACCGTGATCCGGTGCGTTCGAGCAAAAGCCACTTTGTGAAAGCCAGTGGATTACGCTGGATCAGCATGATGTTGTTAGTCAACATTCCCTGGGCTAAGCGCATTTGGGGACTGCCGTTTTTTACGGTATTGGCTCCTTCAGAGCGGTACTACGAAAGCAAAGCCCGTGGGCACAAGAAACTAACCGACTGGGCCCGGCAAATGGGTATGCAGGTACGCCGCTGGCTACCAAAACGCAAGATCATCATTGTCGCCGACAGCAGTTATGCCGCTTTGGAGTTGCTGAATAGTCTACTAACCCTGCCTGAACCGGTCTACATGGTGACCCAACTACGTTTAGATGCAGCTTTGTACGAACCCGCTCCACAACGAACCAGTGGCACTTTGGGGCGACCTCGCAAGAAAGGCAAACGCTTACCGAAGTTGAGCGATGTGCTGGTAGACAAGCAAACAGTTTGGCAAAAGGTCACTATCGAGAATTGGTATGGACAGGGGCCTACGCAGGTAGAAATCACCAGCGCTACCGCCGTCTGGTATCACAGTGGGATGCCTGCTGTTCCCATCCGCTGGGTCTTGGTTCGTGACCCCAAGGAAAAGTTCGAGACCCGGGCCTTTCTCTGCACCGACCTATCTGCGACGCCCACTCAAATCCTGGAATGGTTCGTCCGCCGCTGGCAGGTGGAAGTGACCTTCCAGGAAGTGCGCACTCATTTGGGCGTCGAGACGCAGCGTCAATGGTCTGATAAAGCCATCGCTCGAACAACACCGATATTACTGGGGTTGTTCTCGTGGGTCACCTTGCTCGCCCACCAATCACAATCGAAAGGCTCTCTGCCGGTGAGATCGGCTGCATGGTACACAAAAACCGTGCCCACATTTTCGGACGCCATCGCCCTCGTCCGCCGTCAAATTTGGACCCATTGGGGTTTTTGCAT
>RFGJ01000319.1 GCA_003696665.1 Gammaproteobacteria bacterium
ACCAGCCCGACACACAGCACGCGCCCGATCCATTGCCTGTAGCCCATACGCAAAGCAACGCAGCCGCCAGCGAAATCAGGTGCGGCAGGGGGATTTTTGAATGGGAAGGGGGGCATGAGGTTGAAGAAAAGCCTATTTTTGAAGGCACCCGAAACCCGGAATTGCCATGGATTCGCTCGTCAAAAGCATCCGGACTTTTTTGTTCGATGTCCTGGGTTTGCTGCTGCCAGGCTTCATTGCGCTAATGCTCGGGGTATTGCCTTGGCTTATCCCATCCCACTCGCTGTCCTCCTTCCAGTCATACGTGCACTCATTGAGTGGTTCCACCCCCATACTGTTTCTCTTGCTGCTCGGCTGCTATCTGTTGGGGCACGTCATCAAGGTATGGGCCAAATACGGCTACCGACTCAGCTTCATTCTCCTGGAAAAAAACTTGTACCAGAAACTGCTGTGCCCGATGGCGCGCTGGAGGTGGATAGCCCGATTTCTGAACACCGAACTCGGCGGGGTAACCCGATCTTTTTTCCGGGCCCTGCTGGTCTGTCAGCCTCCCTCCTACGACTCGGTCATGGAAGACTTGCGCCGCGCCGTGCGGGAAAAATGGCACAGCCGTACCGGCACCCCTTTTCCCGGGCAATGGCACCCTTTGTTCAAACTGGCACAAGCCACCGGCGCCGATAACCACATCCCCAACGAGATGTCCACTTACCTCGCCAAATACAACTTTTACCGATCGATGGCCTTTCTTTTTGGGCTGAATTTCGCTTATCTTGCAGGACTCTGGATGACATTCCATCAATTGAGCTTCAGTGCCTTTGCAATTGCCTTCGTTGCCAATTTTCTTTTCTGGTTTTCGTTTCACGTCAAGTACAAGCGCTATTGGACCCTTTGTGGCAACGAAGCTCTGAAAGTGATGTACTACTTCTTTTTCCTCTTTCCCAAAAAGCCGCACGACTTGCATCCGGAACAAAGCCCAGATCCATGAAACAGCCGCGTATTCTCTTTATCGATACGGAAACGGGA
>RFGJ01000320.1 GCA_003696665.1 Gammaproteobacteria bacterium
GGCACCTTCATCAGCGAAGACACAGCCAAGGAAATGGTCAAACGGAATACCTACCTTGTTGCCACACAGTCCGCCGGTACGTTCATCAGTCATGCACCCGAACAGGTACGGGCAATGCTCCCTCCTGAAGCAGTCCAGAAATGGGAAACTGTGTCCTCCCAAATGGTTGAATCCCATAGGATTGCCTATGAAAAGGGGGTGGTCTTTGCACTCGGCACCGATGCACCAGTCGCTGGTGAGCATTGCCATACTCCTCGAGAACTTCAGTTGCTCATGAACAACCTCGACATCTCCGCTGCGGTAGCTCTCAAGATCGCTACCATCAATTCCGCAAAGGCTATGCGTGTCGAGGATCAGTTGGGAAGCATCGCGTCCGGCAAGAAGGCGGATCTTGTCATAACTGGCATCAATCCGCTTGAGGACATCTCCGTGTTCGAAAGACCGGACGAACTCAAGGTGATGAAAGGCGGCCGGTGGGTAAAGACCTGATGGCCTTCTATCAAGCAATTGTACCCGTTGTCTATCGTTTTGCCTTATGAAATTGTCTTACAAAATTGGACGTTCTGTTCTTTCAATCATTGTCTTGAGTCATGGTTCTGGTGAAAAATTACATGACAGTCGTGAAATCAATTGGATAACTATGTGCAGTCCATCACCCTGCTTGTGTCTTGGGAAACCCAAATAATCCATGTCTCCCTATACGGGCTGTGGAAATCCATGAGATCTGCAATGAGGAAGCCACCTCCTTTGCTCGCCGCCCTCCCAAAAACCTCCTGAGACGCAGTCAGGAGGCCGGCAGGATCGTACTTGAAGCGTTGGGCTTTCTCAATCTCCGGTTAGAGAAAGAAGATCGGGTCGATGTCATCACCACCCATCCAGATGGTTCCGAATGGAGAATCGAACTGAAACTCATTTCCATGATCGTCGAGATGAAGGGACTGGTACTTTATGCCCTCCGGCAGACCAAAGCAAGACTCAACAAGAAACGATTGCCCCATCTGCTCTTCCTCACCTTGGTTCGGCACAAGGTCTCGGATGACGAACATTTTATTAAGGCCAAGCACTACTGTCTTTTAGGGATTCTCGTGTCCA
>RFGJ01000321.1 GCA_003696665.1 Gammaproteobacteria bacterium
CGGGTTGGCGTGGCGCTGGCCAAGGCCGGTGACATTGAATCGGCGCGGGCTAAGGCGCAGCGCGTGGCGGAAAATATTAAAGTGATTTTGGACTAGCGCGTCGATTTTCCGCGAGCGCGGGATACAGACGCAGGGTGCGAATCCGGTTGTCCTTGACATGTAGAATGTCCATCGGGCAGCCAGCAATACGCACCCCGGTTCCGGATTTTGGAATGGTTTCCAAGTATTCCACCACCAGACCGGACAACGTTTTGGGGCCGTCGGTGGGCAGGTGGAGGCCAAGCGCCTTATTCAGTTCCCGAATTGTGATTGAACCATCGACAATCACGCTGCCATCGGCCTCGCGAACAATGTCGGGACTGGTTTCTTCGGCCACATCAGTGGTGAATTCGCCGACAATTTCTTCCAAAATATCATCCAGTGTCACCAGGCCCAGCACATCACCGTATTCGTCAACCACAAGCCCCACGCGTTCTTTTTTGGCCTTGAATTTCAAAAGTTGTGTGCTCAGCGGCGTGCCTTCTGGCACAAAAGTGACCGGTCGCAGTTCCTCTCGGAAACGTTCCGGTGTCAGCTCGTCAGCAAGCACAAGGTTGGCCAGATCGCGCACATGCAACATGCCAATCACATCGTCGATTTCGCCTTCGTAAACAGGCACCCGTGTGTGCTGCATGTTTTTCAATTGTTGGACGACGGTGGGCCAATCGTCTTCCAGATCGATGCCAACGATTTCTGCTTTTGGCACCATAATGTCCTCGACGGTGACCTGTTCGAGTTCGAGGACCGATAACAACATGCGCTGGTGCGATTTCGGAATCAGCGCGCCTGCTTCATTGACTACGGACCGAAGCTCTTCCGCTGTCAGGGCTTCGAGATTGTTGCCGTGTGTTTGAATGCCAAAAGGGCGCATCAATAGCGCAGCGATAAAATTAATCAGGCGAACCAGCGGGTAGAAGACGGTCAATAGCGGTTTGAGCAGCCATGCGGCTGGGTACGCAATTCGCTCAGGCGCCAGTGCCGCGAGCGTCTTTGGCGTGACCTCGGCAAAAATCAGCACAATGAGTGTCAAGCCAAATGTGGCGATGGCCACCCCCAGATCTGGCCCCCATATTCGCGTTGCCAGCACGGTGGCAATGGCCGAGGCGAGAATGTTGACAAAATTGTTACCAATCAAAATAAGCCCAATGAGGCGATCCGGATATTTGAGTAGATCGGCCACTCGGCGAGCGCTTTTGTCGCCTTGTTTGACGCGATGCTTCAGCCGGTACCGGTTGAGCGACATCATCCCGGTTTCCGAACTGGAGAAAAAGGCTGAAACGATGATCAAAATGATAAGTATGACAAGCAGCGAACCGTCAGATAACTCGTCCAAAGTTCTGTTACCTCACCCTGTACGCAAAGAAAGAATGGCCCAAGTCCCAAAATATGCCAACACCAGCAGGATAAACGCAGCAAGGGTCCAGCGCGCTGCCACTGGACCGCGCCAGCCAAATGTGCGATGGCCAGCGATCAGTGCCGCGACCAAACCCCATGAAAGCAGCGAAAGTACCAGCTTATGGGCCGGTTGGGTTGAAAGAATGTGCCAACCACCGGCGAACACCGCCAGATAGCTGAGCGTGAGACTGACGAAGCTCATGACAAGCAAACGAAAAAGCCAAAGCTCAGCCGACAGAATTGGCGGTAGCCACGGTTGATGTTTGGCCTGATGCTGTTTCAGCCGATGATCCTGCACTAGGACCGTCAATGCATGAATGGCGGACAACGCCAAAAAACTGTACCCGGTCAGAGCCAGCAAAACATGAATGACCGCATACGGCTGGCCTTGCAGACTGAACAATCGTTCGCCGTGGTCAATTGTCGCGATAGGCTGAATCACAATATTGGCAACTAACACAGTGAACACGATTAACGGAAAAGTGGACCATTGTCGCCAAGCCAATGACAGCCCAATCATCAGCCAACCGACCATTGAGGCGACATTCAACAAAGAAAGGTTCTGTCCACTGCTGGTGTCAATGAGGCGATGTAACAGCCACCCTTGTAACAACCAACCGACGGCGGCCATTAGCGTCAGCGCCCGTTGGCGCATGACAGAAGGCGCAGCGACATAGCGAAAGAGAAGGACTGCCGCTATCACATAGATGGTACTGACAGCTAACGAAAAAAAAGTGTCGGTGTCCAATCGGCGTGACGTGAGATTGTTTTGCGTAATTGTATGGCATGCCCATGACGAAAAACAATAGGTTATCGTCAACTTTATTGCATAAGCATGGTCTGAGTGCCAGGCGCAAGTGACCTCGCCTTATGCGCCCGACACTGGTCGGATGGCCAAAATCGCGATGCAGGCTTATATTGGGTGCCAACGAGCGCAATTGTGAAACTGTCAGGGAATCTCATGCTTAAATATCTGCTCAGCTCGATCATTGGCCTATCTGTTTTGATGCCGGTATCGGCGGCACCACTGTCTGAGGCAGAGGTGATGGCCATGGCCAAGCGCCGACTGGCGCAGGCGATGCATGTCCATGTGGTGACGCCAGAGTTACGCAAGCAATTGATGGCCGAGTTCCATCCTTATTTGCTTGCCCAAACGCCAGATGGCCTCATTGTGCAGCTCAACGACGCGCAAAAACTGGCATTGGCGGCACGTGGATTTTGGGTAGCGCCAGCGCAGACGTGGAAGGCGGCGCATCTTGCATGGCTAAAAAAACAGCTTGAGCAACGGCGCAAACCAGACTGGTGTTATCCCACTGTTGAGGAAACAAGGGTCGAGGCCGAACGCCTGGCACGCATTTGGCCGGAACGCGTCACGCTCATCGACATCGGCGACTCGTGGGAGAAAACACAAGGTTTGGCAGACCGTGACTTGTTAGTGCTCCGCATTGGTCCAAAAACTGGCGAAGCCGAAGCCAAATTATTGCTGACGGCCG
Organism: Gammaproteobacteria bacterium; assembly: GCA_003696665.1. Taxonomy (NCBI): domain Bacteria; kingdom Pseudomonadati; phylum Pseudomonadota; class Gammaproteobacteria; species Gammaproteobacteria bacterium. The sequence continues at coordinate 2,928 of RFGJ01000321.1, forward strand.
GGGTGCATGCGCGGGAAATGGCGCCGCCGTTGCTGGTGCTTGATTTTATTCGTGACCTGCTGCGCCGGGATGGCGTTGATCCGGAAATCACCTATTTTCTCGATCACCGCGAACTACATGTGGCCTTGCTGGTCAACCCGGACGGTCGTAAATACGCGGAACAAAATCTGTTGTGGCGCAAAAATACCAACACGAACTACTGCCCACAATCACCGGATTTGCGCGGCGCAGATCTGAACCGAAACTTTAGCTTTAACTGGGGCGGGTCGCTGTCGAATAGCGCCGGGGGTGCCCACGCAAGTACAGATCAATGCGATGAGACCTATCTGGGTCGAGCGGCCGCCTCAGAACCGGAAACACGAGCCATTGAAGCGTATGCCCGGAGGCTATTTGCCGACGACCGGCCGGATGATTTTTCGACCCCGGCGCCTGTCTCGAAGCCGGGAATTTTTGTCGACATTCACAGCTTCAGCGAGCTTGTTTTGTATCCGTGGGGGCATGACTATACGCCATTGCCAAACCCTGGACTGGCCGCGCTGGCCGAAAGAACCGCGCAAATCAACCGTTACACGCCAATGGCCGCGGTCAGTTTATACCCAACAACCGGGACGACGGACGATTTTGGTTACGGCGAACTTGGGGTTGCCAGCCTGACGTTTGAAATTGGCCGGCAGTTTTTCGAACCGTGCAGCAGCTACGAGTCTGACGTTCGGCCGGGAAATCTCGACGCTTTGCATTACCTGTGGCGGATGGCTGATGCACCGTATTTGAGCGGCAACCGACCACGCATTGTGCGCAGCCAACAGCAGTGGGATAGCTCAGGTGTGACCATTCGTATCGATGTCGAAAGCTGCCAGAGGGTTGGTTGTCAGCAAAGTGCGATCACAGCTGCTGAGTACGCCTGGGATGCCCCAGTTCCCGAACAAGGTGGCGTTGCCATGACGCTGATCGACAGTGGCAGTACCACCGATACGTCCTTTGAGGCACGTATTGACCGCAACCAGCTCGGAAACTTGCCGCGTACATTGTTTGTGCGCGCCGCCAATGCCGAGGGTCGTTGGTCGCCACCTTTTGCCTTGACTGTCCATGAGCAAAGCCTGCCGCCTGTGGCACGCGCCGACATTGATTGCGAGGGCACTTCGTGCACCTTCGATGGCAGCGAGTCAACCAGTCCAGACGGGCACATAGTCGCTTGGCGCTGGTATGTGGATGACATTGAAGTAGGGCAGGGGACGAACTTTGTGCACACATTATCTGATGGGACGCATGACGTGACACTTGCGGTTGAGGACAATCACCAACAAACCAATACGTTGACTAGAACCATCACCGTGGGTGTGTCCGAACAAAAGCCCACCGCAACGTTGAGTGCCACGTGCAACGCACTTTCCTGCACCCTCGACTGGAGTGCTAATGATGACGGTCAGGTTGTCGCAGTTGAGATCGATTGGGGAGATGGGCAAGTGACATCAGCCCCGGCCAGACCAGAGCAACATCATTACCAAAAAGCGGGCAACTATCAAATTCGCCTGACTGCGACTGACGACATTGGCCAACGTACCTCTGTCGTTGCCTATGTGGCGCCCACCACACAAGATGAAGGTCATGGTGGGGGTGGTGAGAACAATACAAGTGACAGTGGCGGTGGTGGCGGTGCTTGGTCGTGGCTGCTGTTGCTATTTGGTGCCCGGTACAGACGCCCGCGACGAAGGTGGCAGCGAAACTTCGAGTAGCGCACTTGACCATTCGGAAGAACCGCCGCGACCGAGAGGCCGTGGCGGGCGACAAAAATTTTTCCGAACAGTGTTGACCCGCACGGGAAGAATGATAAAATGCACGCCGTCTCAGATGAGGCATCCGACCATTCCCCCTTAGTTCAGTTGGTAGAACGGCGGACTGTTAATCCGTATGTCGCTGGTTCGAGTCCAGCAGGGGGAGCCAGATTCAACCCACCTATAAGGTGGGTTTTTGGTTTGCCCAGCGAAGCTGGCAAACCCGGCAGGCTGAAAGAAGCCTGCGTCGCCCCGACTGAGGGGAAGACAATCCGAATGGCAAGGGCGTTGCTGGCCA
>RFGJ01000322.1 GCA_003696665.1 Gammaproteobacteria bacterium
AATGTCACGGACAATAAAGTCAGTGATCATCCGGGTGAAGTCTTTCTTGGCGTCGTGGACGCTGATCAGACGCCGATCACGAGCGGCTCTGGCTATGCGTCGACCACCACGCAAATTCGCGATGCCGTATTTGGGAAAAATGAAGCCTCGACGGACACCTTCTCGGATGATAAGGATTATACTCACCCTGAACAGCCTCAGTCAGGCGTTATTCTTCCGAAGTTGGGCGTGAAGATGACCGTTATGCAGGAAGCTGCCGACAGCAGTAGTGCAACGGTCCAGATTAGCCAGCAGCCGCTTGCGTTGACCGCTGACTTTACTTGGCGTGCCAATTTCCGAACCATTACGTTTAACCAGAACGTAGCGGGTGGGCAAGGAAGCCTGACCTATCAGTGGGACTTTGGTGATGGTGCCACAGGTACTGGCGCGACCGTCACGCATACTTATGCTGCCAGTGGCAGTTACACGGTCACGCTTACGGTCACGGATGCCAATAATGAGACGAGTTCAAAGTCCTATAACGTAGAAGTGGCGGAGCCATTAGCGGCAGATTTCACCGTCACGGTGAATGGTCCTTCGGTGACGGTCACCGATGCCTCCACAGGTGGGACTAATTTGTCCTATCAATGGGACTTTGGCGATGGAACCGCCGCCGAAACCGGATCACCTGTCACTCATACTTATACTGCCAGTGGCGACTACACCATTACCTTGACGGTGACCAGTGAAGATCAACAACAGGATGCGGTCAGTAAAACTGTGACGGTCTCTGTGCCACCCAATGCACGTTTTGATTATAGTGTCTCTGATTTAACGGTGACCTTTACCAATCGTACGACGGCGGGTGACGGTGAAATCTCGTATACCTGGGATTTCGGTGATGGTCAGACATCAACCGATGTATCGCCGGTACACACCTATTCAGCTGCTGGCACCTATACCGTGACTTTGACCGCTACCGATGCGAAAGGGCAGACCGATACTTATAGCCGTAGTGTCACAGTCAACGCTCCGTCATCTGGAGGTAACGGTGGTTCAACCGGTGGTGGTGGCGGTGGCGGCGCCCTGTGGTTGTTTGCTTTCGTACCCCTTGTGCGCAGGAAGCTTTCCAGTCAGCGCAATTGAAGCCTCCCGGAGGTCTTGGTTAAGCCGGCCTAGTGCCGGCTTTTTTCGTTTGCCCAGCGAGGCTGGCAAACCCGGCAGGCTGAAAGAAGCCTGCGTCGCCCCGACTGAGGGGAAGACAATCCGAATGGCAAGGGCGTTGCTGGCCA
>RFGJ01000323.1 GCA_003696665.1 Gammaproteobacteria bacterium
GAAATACCCAGTCTCAGCGAAAGATAGCGGCCGACATGAAAATCCTCAGTGCGGTTCATCAAATTGACATTTGTGCGAGTGACAAACCTGTCCTGAATCCATTCATACCCAAACCATGGATAACGCCAATGGCGATCTTCAGGGACGGCGGTGGATAATGGGTCGCCCGGAATCAAGTCAAATTGATTATCATCGCGCGTCACACCAAAGCGCCAGCGTTCGGTTTCTCCGGCCACCAACCCTTCTGAAACACCAAAAAAGATTTCTTGATACAGTGAGTCTTGCTGATACCTTAACGATTCCTCACCGCGAAAATACAACCGTGCTGTCCGGTCGAACTGCCTTGCCTCGATACCTCCAGACCATTTGGTATCCAGTGCGAAAAAAGGACGTTCAAAAACAAGGCTTTTTTTGAAACCATCCTGATTGTTCTGGTATTCGAGATCAAGAAGTGCCTGAAAACGAGTGAGCTTACGATTGACGTAACGGAATAGGGTCCCGGTGCGTTCAGCGTCCGAGAATCGAGCGACCTGAATCGACTGCCCTGTACCAAGTAAGTTGTTTTCGGTGATGTTAAAGCTTAAGCTATTTTTTCCCCCACTTCTGGCAAAATTGATGGATGGGATCAGTGTCCATACATCATAGGTATGAACGGCCAGAAACACCCGGTCCCCACAAATTTTTTCAACGACAATATGGGCATCACGTAAGAAATTCTCGCTTCTCAAGATGCGTTCGCTTTCAGCGATCTTTTGACTGGAAAAGGGATCGCCTTCGACAAAAAGCAATCGACGCGCAATCGTTTTCTGTCGTGTCAGGCTGTGTAGCCGATTGGCCGTGCGAAACAACCAATTGTTTTCCTCAGGTTTGTTTTCATCAAATATGGGGTGTCGAACATAGCGTATGCCCCCGATGCGCAAGCGCAAGTCGTCTAGCGTGTGGAGGTCCGCCTGAGACATGGTTCGGCAGGTTTCAGCGGCTACAACATCAACGCCCATTAGAAAGACGAGAATGACGACAAAGAATCGATACACATCGCCTCCTTCACTAAACGATTTTCGTCGCGGACCCGATATTTTCCGCTGCGGACAAGGATGCCATGGCAGCCCGCGGCAATGGCAGCGTTGACGTCTGAAGCATAATCATCTCCCACCATGACGACTTCTGACGCTTTAAAGCCTAGCTTCCTCACTGCTGTTTCAAAGATCAATCGATCTGGCTTGCCACAATTTTGGATAGTTTTATTGGCTGCCCAACTGAGTGCTTGTGTAAATGCGCCAAGATCTAGGAACCATTGTTGTTGGCGTCGGTAATAGCGCCCACCACCTAACGCAAGTACTGGCCAGTCTGGATGAAGCATCATCCACTGAAACGCGTGGTTTAACTCTCGATACTGCCAGTTAGTGCCAAAATCGCCAATGATCAGTGCTTCACCAGATTCGTCAAGTTGAAAAAGCGAAAAGGCGTTCTGAATCGGCTTGGGCGCCACAACATGGATCTTTTTGATGTGACGCTGAATAAGCCACTCACACGCCACATCAATTGGCGTCACTATCTGGTCGATGCTAATCGGCAAACCGGCAAGCGTAAAACGTTTCATCAGTTCATCTTTGCTGCGCATGACAGTATTGGTCACAAATAAGACCGGCACATGACGTTCGATGAGTGCTCGAACAAAATCGATGTTAGGTTGTAACACAGCCGGCCCATCCAATAACACACCTTCAATATCAAATAGCCATCCTCGAAATTCCCGTATGTCCATATGACTGGTTTCAACTCTCGCGTATCACGGGTTTGTTTTAGTATAGTGAACAGTACTGAAGCGTGCAGAGTGTTTTTAAATGGCAGAATCACTGGGCGTGTTGACCTTGCTCCCTCCTCTGATCGCGATTGCTGTGGCGATTTATGCCAAAGAAGTCATCATCGCCTTGCTCGCGGGCTTGCTGGCCAGCGAGCTGTTGTTGGCTGGTGGCCACTGGCAGGGATTATTCGCTGTCATCGAGCGACCTGTGCATGTCTTGACGGATGCTGGCAATGCCCGTTTGATGACATTTTGTTTGCTGATTGGTGTGCTTGTGGGCTGGGTGCGTTCGTCAGGGGGCGTTTCTGCGTTTGTTCATAAGTTAACCACCAATGGTTGGGTGGATACCCCAAGGAAGGCATCGTTGATGACTTTCTTAATTGGTGTTGTGATTTTTGTTGAAAGCAACTTAAGTGCGTTGGCCTCTGGATTGGCATCGCGTTCTTTGTTTGATCGTTTTGGTTTGTCACGCGCACGACTGGCTTATTTGATAGACAGTACTTGTGCCCCCGTCAGTATATTATTTGTCTTCAATGGGTGGGGCGCCTATGTCATGGCACTTCTGCGCAACAATGGCGTTGATAATGATTTTCAAACCTTTATTGCAACAATCCCTTATAATTTTTATGCCCTCTTGGCGCTACTTTTGGCTTTGTACACCGCTTGGACCACCCGGGTGTTTGGCGCCTTAAATCGTCATGAATACAAGCGCACTGAGGAGACGATGGCGAATGAACCGAAAGCCACCAGGGCGATCTATTTTGTTATCCCAATAGTGACGATGGTGCTTTCGGTTCCTTGGATGATGTGGTGGACTGGTCATGGCAATCTCATGCAGGGAAGTGGCAGTCAGTCTATCCTGTACGCCACCACTATCGCCTGCCTTGTGGCTTATGTATTACTTCGATGGGGCGGTCAGCTGACGCATACTAAACTGATGCAGCAAGGATTTTCCGGCATGAAAGAATTGTTGCCGTTGGTTTTGGTGCTGATACTCGGGATTGCGTTAGGCGCGAGCATTCGTGACTTGGGAACAGGAGCGTTTATTGCCTCTTGGGTTGGTCCCAATTTACCCACGTCATGGCTGGCGCCGATGATATTCGTGAGTGCCGCTTTAATCGCTTTTACCACAGGCACATCATGGGGAACCTTCGCGATCATGGTGCCCATTGCGATACCGGTCGCCTTACAAACGGGTCTGCCTTTGCCGATCGCTATCGGCGCTGCATTAAGTGGCGGGATTTTCGGTGATCACACGTCTCCGATTTCCGACACCACGATCATTGCCAGCCTGGCGGCGGGCACGGATGTGATGACACACGTTCGTACGCAGCTGCCCTATGCGCTGTTTGCTGGATTATTATCTATCGTAGGGTTTTGGCTGGTCAGTTGAAATGGAAGGGCAGTGTTGCCACTGCCCAATTTTCTCAGCCTGTTATTTGAAATCTTTGAGCGCTAAACCGTTAAGCAATTCCTGGAACTCCGCTTCGCTTTTGACAGCACCCGGGACGAGGCGATACCGATAATTGACGAGGAAGTCCGGCACCCCCATGACCCGATATTGGCGTGCCAGTTGGTCAGCGCGTCTGAGCTGACTTTCCACCCAAAATGATTTGGCATGCTTGTCAAAGTCTTCGGCTTTGACGCCCATCTCCACAAAGACTGCTTTGAGCTCGTTCAAGTTGGTTGGCGCTTGCCGCTTGATATGAATTCGATTGAAGAAGGCGGGTACAAAACGGTCTTCGATTTTCAGCGCCTTGGCGATGTAGTAAGCCCTTGCAAATAAACCCCAGCTTGGGCGGCCAAAGCTGACCGGAATTCGTTCAAAATGGATGTTAGCGGGTTTGTTTCTGAGCCAACGTTCAACCTGTGGCTCGGCATGAAAGCAATGTGGGCAGCCAAAGGAGAAGAATTGAACAACCGTGGGTTGGCTTGCTTTATTGTCAGGAAACTCTGTCCGATAGTGCACATTTTCCTGGAATTTTGGTATCGGGCCAGCAAAGGGATCGGTTGTGGCCATAGCGATCACAGCGTAGACCAAAGAAAAAAAGATAATTGTGGTACGTTTCATGCAACCACCTCGATTATCGAACTTGGAGGCCATAGCATAATCAACCGAAACTGAATAAACAATGAAGCTAAGGGATTTTCCATTGTTGCGCATAGCCTGAGCTTGCGATGGACCAAAGTGTCCCGTGGTCACTAAAGCCGACCGCGAGCACAACAGCGCCGCCGCGCCCCCGGGTTTGGACGCGCCACTGCTGCACCAATTTTCCTTCAGGAATACGCCAAAGTTTAAGCTCCCGCCCAGGTGCCCCGGTCGCGATATATTGACCTGACGCGTCAAAAGCGACAGCACTGACCACATATTCCCGTGGCTTGAGCTTAAGGCGGCTCACCGGCTGACCGCTAGCCAGATCCCACACGACCGATTCTGCCTGAATCGACGCGGAAAACGCTCTTTTGTGATGTTCATCGAGGCGAACAAGGTGAACGCGATTTTTGTGTTGATGTCGTTGGAGAATCTGCCCGGTTTTGGTGTCCCAAAAGAGTGCCTGATTGTCATCACCGCCAGACAGAACATAACGGCCATTACCAGAGACGTCGACGCTGTTGACGCCAGCCCAGCCATCAGGTATGCCCTGTTTTCTTGCATTCAACAAATGTCCAAAAAACTCAAGACGCCTGCCGGATGCTGTGTCCACAAAAACAACACGGCCATCGTCCAAGGCAATGACAAGGTGGCGACCATGATTGCTGACGGCAATATCTCGTACTTTGGC
>RFGJ01000324.1 GCA_003696665.1 Gammaproteobacteria bacterium
GAATACAAGTTCACCTGCCAGATGCAGATGTACCAAGGCGTGCTGATAGCGCAATGACGACGCCTCGTTGAGATAACCTACCGCCGTATCGCACGACAATGCCATAGATAGTACACCGCTGGTATGACCAACAACGCCAGAATCGTGGCCGTCACCATGCCCCCGATCATCGGGGCAGCGATACGACGCATCACCTCAGAACCTGTGCCATCACCAAACATAATCGGCACCAAACCGGAGATAATCGCTGCCACCGTCATCATCACCGGCCGAACACGCAGCAAGGCGCCCTCTTCCACGGCCTTCGCCACGCCACCATTTTCCAGCGAGCGGCCTGTGTTTTTGGCAGCCTGTATCCGTTTATCCAATGCTTGATTAAGATAAACCAGCATCACCACGCCAATTTCCACGGCCACACCGGCCAGTGCGATAAAGCCCACACCGACCGCAACAGACATATTGAAATCAAGCAGATAGACCAACCAGAGGCCACCAATCACGGCCATGGGAAGCGTTCCCAGAATCAGCAATACTTCGCCAAATCGACGGAAGTTGAGGTACAAGAGCAACATGATGATCGCCAAAGTGACCGGCACCACGATTTTCAACTTTGCCTTGGCGCGTTCCATATATTCATATTGCCCGGACCATTTGATCGAATAACCTGGCGGCAATTGTAAAAAGGCGTCTACGGCTTGCTTCGCTTCTTCGACGTAGGAACCGACATCCCGCCCAGCAATGTCCACATACACCCAGCCATTTGGTCGTGCATTTTCGCTCTTAATGACAGGCGCGCCCTCTTCAACACGAATGTCTGCCACATCTGCCAACGCCACCTGCTCGCCCGTCGGTGTCACAAGCGGCAATCGACGTAAAGCACTCACCGAATCTCGAACATGCTGAGGATAGCGTACATTCACCGGATAGCGCTCTAGACCTTCTGTGGTGTAAGTCACATTCATGCCACCGATAGCAGAGCGCACCACATCCTGAACGTCCTGAATATTCAATCCATACCGCGAGGCACGAACTCTGTCGATATCCACAGTCACATATCGCCCACCGGCAGTTCTCTCCGCATATACTGAGGCGGTCCCCGGCACTTTCGCTAACACTTGTTCCAGCTTCTTGCCAATGCCTTGTATCACATTGAGATCAGGGCCAGCAATCTTGATACCGACCGGCGTTTTGATGCCCGTGGCAAGCATGTCAATGCGTGTTTTAATGGGCATCACGAACGCATTGGTCACCCCGGTCAGCGTGACGATACGATTCAGTTCTTCTCGGATTTTCTCGGACGTCATGCCCGGGCGCCACTGATCCCTTGGTTTTAACTTAATTAGGGTTTCAATCATCGTAAGAGGCGCCGGGTCAGTCGCCGTTTCCGCCCGCCCTACCTTTCCGAACACCGTCTCAACCTCACGTAACTGACGAATAAGGCGATCGGTTTGTTGTAAAACCTGCCGAGCTTTCCCAATGGAAACACCAGGGCGCATCGTTGGCATGTACATGAGATCGCCTTCATCCAAGGGCGGCATAAATTCAGAACCAATCTGTGACAATGGCCACAAACCAACCGCCATGGTGACCACAGAGGCCGCAATCACGGTCTTAGGCCACTTCAGCGCGATCTCAATTAATGGGCGATAGCCCGCCACCAACATTCGATTGACCGGGTTTTTGTGTTCGGGCGTGATATTACCGCGAATAAAAATACCCATGAGCACTGGCACAAGCGTAATGGCCAACCCAGCGGCCATCGCCATCGCATAAGTTTTGGTATAGGCAAGCGGCGCAAAAAGCCGGCCCTCCTGAGCTTCCAAGGTAAATACAGGCAAAAAACTTAAGGTGATGATAAGTAGCGAAAAAAACAATGCAGGGCCCACTTCTTTCGATGCTTCAGCGATCACAGCCCACCGATTTTTATCTTTCCCGCCTTGTTCCAAATGTTTGTGCACATTCTCGATCATGACGATAGCGGCATCGACCATCGCACCAATGGCAATCGCAATGCCGCCAAGCGACATGATATTGGCGTTAATTCCCTGCCAATGCATCACGATAAATGCCCCCAAAATACCGATGGGCAAACTGAGGACCACCACCAATGCCGAGCGGAAATGAAACAGGAAAATGCCGCAGACTAGCGCCACCACGAAAAACTCTTCAATGAGCTTGTGATTAAGGGTTTCCACTGCATGGCTGATGAGACTGGAGCGATCATAAGTGGTGACGATTTCCACTCCGTCTGGCAGGCTTTTTTCCAGCGCTTTGAGCTTCGCCTTGACACCTTTAATGGTTTTCATGGCGTTATCACCAAAGCGCATCACAATGATGCCGCCAACGGTCTCGCCTTCGCCATTCAGCTCAGCCACGCCTCGACGCATTTGCGGGCCAAGGCGAATTTCGGCAATGTCCTTGAGCAAAATTGGTGTCCCTTTCTCGACAATACCAATGGGAATATTGTTGAGATCATCAAGCGATTGAATATACCCCGTGGCGCGAACCATATATTCGGCTTCCGCCATTTCAATCACTGAACCTCCGGATTCCTGGTTCGCCCGCTGGATCGCCATTTTCACCTTGTGCAAAGGCAAACGATAAAGGCGCAATTTGTTCGGGTCGATAACCACTTGGTACTGTTTCACCATGCCCCCAACCGTAGCCACCTCGGCCACACCGGGAACTGTTTGCAGTTCAAATTTTAAAAACCAGTCCTGCAAACTGCGCAATTCGCTCAAGTCATGACGTCCGGTACGGTCAACCAACGCATACTCAAAGATCCAGCCGACTCCCGTCGCATCAGGCCCTAACTGCGGTGTGACACCATCCGGCAATTGACCTGCGATTTGACTTAAGTACTCAAGCACGCGCGAACGCGCCCAGTACAAGTCTGTTCCGTCTTTGAAAATGATATAAACGTAAGAGTCTCCAAAGAACGAGTAGCCCCGGACCGTCTCAGCACCAGGCACAGAGAGCATCGCCGTGCTGATTGGATAAGTGATCTGGTCTTCGATCACCTTGGGCGCCTGCCCCGGATAGGAAGTCCGAATAATGACCTGAACATCAGACAGATCAGGGATGGCGTCGATCGGCGTATTCTTGACGCTGAAAACACCCCATAAGGTGAGAAAAGCCGCGCCAAGCAAGACCAAAAAACGATTTCGCAGGGACCATTGTATGACGGCACTAATCATGTTGATGCCCTCCATGCTCGTGACCGCTATCGGCATGTTTATGCTTAGGCTCAGTGTGCTGTTTCATCTCATGGTCGGCTGATTCAGCAGGCTGCAAGTCCGGCGTGTCCATCACATGAATCTGCTCGATGACGTAACGTTCCTCGTGTTTTCTGAGCCCGAAGTGAATCGTCTTGCCCACCAAGTCATCCGAGAGCTCGATATTGTCTGATACATCAAAATCCATCGTCATGGCTGGCCAGCCCAGTACTTCAATCGGCTCATGGGCAACTGTTACCTGATGATTCTGGACATCAACCGAACGCACGACTCCCTGTCCAAACACTGGCTGCGCCGCTGGTTTTTGTTGTTGGAATCGCTTTAAGGCTTCATCAAGGTTCGATTCCGAGTCAATCAGGAACTGACTGCTGGTCACCACGACATCGCCCGCGTCGAGTCCTTCCACAATTTCCACATACTCATCTGTCTCAACGCCGGTCTTAACGACGGCCACATCAAAATGGCTGTCATCCACACGGGTGATCACACGATCAATGCGCCCGCGAATAACCGCGGACCTTGGCACCACGAGCCGCTCACCAATCTCCTTGGACAACACCGCTGTGGCGAGCATACCGGCACGTAGCCGTTCATCCGGATTATCGACCACAATGCGCACCGGCAAAGTTCGCGTTCTCACGTTGAGCTGTGGATAGACATGCTCAATACGTCCCAACCATTTTTGTGTTGGAAAGGCTTCCACCATCACCTCGACGGGCATGCCTAGCGTGACTAAACCAACATCGCTTTCAAATACATCAACAATGACCCAGACTTGTTTCAAACCCACCAAGGACATGATGACGGTTTTTGGGGTCACAAATTCACCTTCACCTATCCCAATGTGTTCGACATAACCTTCCTGCGGGGCCTTGATGACAAGCCTGTCTTGTATTTGCCGTGTCTTTTTGAGCGTTTCGATTTGTTGTTCGGTCAGCCCCAAGTAACGCAGTCGATCACGCGAGGCTTTTATCAGTGTCGACTCACCACTTTTCAACGCGGTTAGGTATTCTTGCTGCGCATTGACCCATTCGGGAGAGTAGAGCGAAAATAATTTCTGTCCTTGCTTGACGTGCTCACCTTGTGCTTTGACATACAGCGCCTCGACCCAACCATTGACACGGGTATGAACATGGGTGCGCAAGTCTTCATCGTAGGCCACGCGCCCAAATGTCCGGGTCGTTAACACCACTGGCTTTGTTTCAGCCTTCGCTGTCTTAAGTGCCAAATTGTGCGCTTCGACATTATCAATCTTTATGCCGCTTGCTTGGGCGTCCTCCTCGTACACTGGGATCAGATCCATGCCCATCGGCGATTTTCCCGGTTTATCACTTCGGTATGACGGATCCATTGGCGCCACCCAGTACAGCGGCTTTCGCTCGGAATGTGCTGCTGTCGCCCCACTGGTGTTATCAGAATCCGTGCCAATCACGACATAGATGCCTACACCCGCCAGGGATCCAAGAACGAACAGGGTGAGACTCTTCACAAACTGTCTGGTTGTCATGGCCATTCTCCAGTCAAGAAGCGGAACTCGGCATAACTCGCCAACAATGTTTTTTGCAGGAGCAAGCGCTGGACACGAAGCCTCAAATGCTGGTCATAAGCCAACATGGGATCGTTAAAGTCGGCGGTATTACGTTGATACGCATCCAAGGCTGCTTGTCGATTCTGATCACTGACAACCAGCAAGTTCTGGTCGAAATGTGCTATCCGCCGTATTAACCAGCGAATGCGTGTCTCGGTCTCATCCAGACGCGCCTTAAGCGAGGCCAGCACATCATCACGCCGGAATTCGGCGGACAACAGTTGTTTTTGGCGGGCATGAACTTGCTTATCCTGCCGATTGGCCGGCTGCCAAGGCAACGAAAACGCAAAATCGATAGAAACAAAATCCGAACGCGGCTCGCCAAGCATGGTGTTGCCGCCTCGAATACCGTAGCTCACACCAAGGCGCCAGTCCGGCTGGTATGCGGCTTCCGCGAGTGCCAATTGCCGTTTCGCAAACAACACAGATGCCTGTGATGCCTTCAGCATCGGATGTTCGAGCAATCGGCCACGCGCCATCACAATGTCGCTGTCCACATTCCAGTTTGGCCAGTGGGACGCTAACTTTCCGGCCTGCTTTAATTCCGGCACCCAGCGTGCGAGCCGGACCAGCACATCATCTGCTTGTTGACGAGCCTTGACCTGTTGTTCTTCGATTTGTGCTCGTACTGTCTTAATGCGAAATACATCCTGCTGGGCACGCTTCCCAACACGAAACAGGGACAGCGCCACGGATTCCAGCTTGGCATAGATCTCGTCCTGTTTTTTGAGTAAACGCTCTAGTTTCCGCCAGTAGAGCCAATCCACCCACATCTGGCGTATTTGCAGACGCAACTGCCGCTGTCTCAGTTGCAATTCAGCCTTCAACCGCTCCTGCTCCGCCAAGCGCGCCTTCGCCTTAAGCGACAAAGTGTCGCCGGCGGGGAAGCGCTGCTGAACTCCAATGACCACTTGGGTCATTGGCTCTTGCGTCATAGAAAAACTGTCCGTGGGCAGGTTTCGTGCCGCCAACACTACCTGCGGGTCAGGCAGACTTTCATCAAAAGATGCTTGTGCCGTCAACGCGTCAATTTGTTCAGCGATGGCCTTAATCTGCTCATCCCGTGACAGCGCTAAGGCCTCAATTTTTTCCACTGTCCAAAGCTCTGCCGCCCACGACTGTGCGGCAAATACCAAAGTGCTTAGAACTAACCAACGTAGTCGCATGCAATGCTTCCTCCACCATTAAAAATGCAACACAGGCGCCTTGCC
>RFGJ01000325.1 GCA_003696665.1 Gammaproteobacteria bacterium
GGTGACGTCGTTTGCGTCGATCGGGATGGAGAACAGTTGGTTATCCGCAAGGGGTAAGCAAAAGGGAATATCCAACGGGGCAATTTTGCCCCGTTTTTTATTGGCTCCATGACATCGGAAGCACATCAGGACGTCTGTCTTGCTGCTACGGTTACGATTGACCCAGTGACCAGAAACTTGGAACGACTCTCCTTGTCGTTTGGTTACAACTTTGTCTTAAAAGGATTAACGGGTTGCTCGGACGTTCGATTGCCCGATAAGCGCATTTTCAAACTCAAATCATGACGTGATTCGGCATAATGAAGCGCCATTTCTTGCGTGATTTCACCAATCCTAAAGAGGTCATAAAGTGATTGATCGAAAGTGATCATGCCATCCATCTTGTTGCTGGCGATGGCTTTGGGGAGCTCTTCAAGATTGGTGCCACGGGCAATGATTTCGACGATTTCGGGGGCAGCAAGCATGACTTCAAGTGCTGGTATACGTTTGCCTTCCTTGTTGCGGATCAATCGCTGCGAGATGATGCCTTTGATCACTCCGGACAGCTCGGTCATCACATGCCCTTGCATCTCCTTGGGAAACATATTGCGGATCCGCTCCAACACTTGTTTGGCATTGTTGCCATGAATTGTCGCCAAACACAGATGCCCGGTCTGGGCGTAGTTCAGGGCGTATTCCATCGCTTCCGAGTCGCGAATCTCGCCAATCAAAATGACATCCGGCGCTTCGCGCATGGCGTTTTTCAGGGCGTTGGAGTAATTTTTTGTGTCTACGCCAATCTCACGTTGATCGATAATGGAACGTTTGTGCTCGTACAGAAATTCGATCGGATCTTCAATCGTTAGGATGTGGCCGCTTGCGCTGCGATTTCTGTGCTCAAGCATCGCGGCCATGGTGGTGGACTTACCGGAGCCTGTCGGGCCACAAACCAAAATCAAACCAGTGCGCTCCATAACCAGCTGCTTCAGAATTTTGGGCAAATGGAGCTCTTCGATGGTCGGGATATCGGATTTGATATGCCGCATGACCATCCCGACTTCACCGCGCTGATAGAACACATTAACACGAAAACGGCCAATGTCGCCGGCGCTGTACGCGAAGTTTGCTTCCCACTCTCGTTCAAATTCTTCGATTTGTTGCTCACTCATAATCGAATAAGCAATTTTCTTGATGGCGCCCGGTGGCATTGGGGCTTTACCAATTGGAGTGGCAACGCCTTCAACTTTCATATGAGGTGGCGCTCCGGTACTAAAGAACAGATCGGAGGCGTTTTTCTCCGCCATTAGCCTAAGCAGCAAGTGAATGTCCATTGCGACCTCGCGTCTGAAAAAAATTGACCACCCGACAGATCATAGTGCGTCATATTGGCTATCTCAAACGAAAAAACTGCACTTTTTGTGAAATATTTACGTAGTCGCAAGATATCGATAAGGATTAGAATGGCCTCTATTAGTCCGATATTGTGAGTAAGGCGAATGGGGAGTTGTTGAAATGTTTAAGGAATGGATGTCTGTTTTTGTATTGATTGGTTTGGCAGGGTGTCAAGCGACCGATAACGCGTCGTCCCCGGAACCAGCGGCAGAGCATATCAAAGGACCGACGGTGCCCAGCAAGTGTGGCAGCCCGCCTGTGTTGGATACCGCGGCCATCGAAACGATGTTGATGAAAAGCGGCAAGATAACAGAAACCATGAGTCGTGCAGAACGTGACAGAATTGTGCGTGAGTTTATTGCTCGCAAACAGGCGGCATACCGGTGTCAAGTGGCACCGACTTTAGACAAACCCTTTTAGTTTCAGTGAGTTTCAAGGAGTGTAGGAAGTGATGTTAAAGCGAGTGACCTTATCAGCATTGACCATGGCTTTTGCAGCTGTGGGTTTGAGCGCACCGGTGAAGGTGTTACCACCTAAGGATCCTGGAGTGGTCAACTCGGATCGAATTCTCTACTGGATGCAAAAACGCGGTGAATTGCACGCCAATGCTTCGGAAGCCGAGAAGCAAGCGGCGCTTGCACGCTGGACGAAAGGCATGTCGGCGAAACTGCCGCCTGAAATACAAGCACTGGAGAAACGCGCCTTCGTTAAGGGCGTACAGATGCAAAAACAGCTGCGTCGCGTGGCGGGTAAGACCAATGCTGTCAAGACCGTGAAAGTGTTGACGGTGCTGATTGAGTTTGCCGATGTGCCGCACGATAACAATGGCTTGTCGCCCAATGACACCTCGATGTATTACTCGGACTAC
>RFGJ01000326.1 GCA_003696665.1 Gammaproteobacteria bacterium
AACCTGAAAATGGTCGGGGCGACTGGATTCGAACCAGCGACCCCCTGCTCCCAAGGCGAAAACTAGCACAATCAGCCGAAAATCAAAAGAGAAAATAACTACTCACAACTACTGATTATTCTTGCTGTTTTCTTCCAATTTAGAAAAACATGAAATCGCCCATTGACAGCCAAGCTCACCTAAAAGTATACCCCAAAGTAGCCACAGGTCCCGCCAGTCAGGGGGTCGCTCAGAAGAAGGGGAATACAATGCGGGTGTTCACCGACAGGTTTCTGGCCGGGGTCAAACCGCAACAAAGGCGCTACCAGATCAACGAGCCGGGGGGCTTGGTTGTCGTCGTCCATCCGACCGGACGCAAGGTCTTTTACGCCATTTTTCGTCGCGGAGGCAAGCTTAAAAAAAAACGCATCGGTGACGTCGGGCAAATAAGCCTTGCTGAAGCACGAGCTATCTGCCGAGAAATTGCAGCTGCAGAACCAGCCTACCCTTCCGTTTGCGAACCGGCCCGCACCGTTTTGGTCGAGGAATTGGCTGCCGATTATCTACGACGCTACGCTCGACCCAGGAAGCTGACCTGGAAAGAGGACGAACGCGTCCTCACCAAATATGTCCTGCCGGTAATCGGGCACATGCCGGCAACAGACGTCAAGCGCAGGCACATTCATGCTGTCCTGGACCCACTCATTGATGCCGGGACACTTCGCATGGCTGGCTGCGTCCTCAGCATCGTGCGCAAGATGTTCAACTGGGCCCTGGAACGCGACTCTTACGGCCTGGAATACAATCCCGCATCGCATATCACCAACCCAGATCCAGGCAGGAGGTTATCCAGACACCTAGCTGATTCGGAGATCACCACCTTCTGGAAGTGGCTTGATACCCACCCGCGCCTCGAGCCGACAACCATTGACGCATTGCGGATGCTGCTCATCACTGGTCAGCGCCCCCAGACGGTTCTGCTCATGACCGACGATCAGATCGACGGCAACTGGTGGCATATCCCCGCCGAAAACATGAAGATGCGTCGGCCCCACATCGTTTACCTGCCCGGGATGGCACTTGACGTGATTGAGCGAAGCTACGCCCGTGGAACCAGAAATTTGTTCCCTGTCTGTGAACCACGAACGCTTGCAAGGGCAGTCAAACGTGGACTGAACGGAGCTCGTCACCCGCTGGTTCTTCCGACATTCACACCCAGGGACTTGCGCCGCACCGTTGCAACCCATCTTGGCGAAATGGGGTACCATGATCAGCAAATAGCCCTGATTTTGGGCCACGAGAAAGAGACAATCACCGGGACGGTTTACAACCGGGCTGTACAGTGGGGACTGCGACAGGAAATGATGGAACGGTGGTGCGAGAAATTGGTGAAGCTTACCACCAGAGGGTGATCTTGGAGCGCCCGAAGAAAGAACCCATCGAAAGAATCCAGCGGAAACGTCCAGGAGTTTACTTGCTCATCGCCCGTTCGGAACGAACCGGTAGGGACGTAACGCCAGCGTTGCGAGACGGAGACGCCAA
>RFGJ01000327.1 GCA_003696665.1 Gammaproteobacteria bacterium
GGCATATCCGGGTACATCACCAAAATCCAGTCACCGTGCAAGACTGCGCGTTTTTTGGCGGCCACGAGTTGGTCATAATGATCCGGTTTGACGATGACATGACCTTCGTGATTGACCGTGTATATGGAGAGACTTTCCATAATGGCCTGCAATGCGTTGAGGCGGCTGCCTGACAATGCATCGGGACTGATGCTGCTTTCCATAAAAATCCATTTGTGGCAATCAGAGGTGACTGGACAACCATCGAATTGGAATTGTTCCGCAACATTGCCCTGACCAATCCACGCAACAATCGATGGCATTACGTCAGTGAGCACGCGCGGTTGTGCCTTATCAATCGGTGCCAGCGTCGGCTTGCCGTGTTTGAATTTTTGTACGGCGAGTACCACATGATTTTGCTGCGGGTTCGCGACGCTGGTGCCGTGGCCAACGGAATTGACCGGGAAGTGGGCGTTTTCGATGGCGTTTTTGACAAGATCGCTGTCGTCGGGAAAATTTTCACCATGATCAGAGAGGACAAAGACAATAGCGTTTTCCAATCGACCACAGCGTTTGAGTCCTTGATAAATATCGCCTAACTGCGCATCGGCCATATGGGTCATCAGCAAATAAAGATAGTGATAGGGATATTCCGGGGTGAATTTGTCGAGGTGCGCTGGAATATCCTGCATGCCACGATTGGTAAATGGCCAGTGTGGTAGGGTGAGGTGTAGGCCAAGGAAAAGTGGCTTGTCTAGATCGCGGCAGGCGGCGTCGAGCACGTTCTGAGTGAAAATTTCCGGTCGATAGGTTTTGGTTTGTCCGCGGTTTTGATACACATACGGAAATAGATATTTTGCGGCTCGGTAAGGACTGAGCAGGTTAATCGCTGGCATGTCGCTCAGTGTACTGAGCAGGAAATCAGCCACACCGATTTTGGGGCCAATCACGTCATCGAAGCCATAGCTTTGGTCAATATTATTGAAGCGGCGCTCGTCCATGGCATACAGTGTCTCATAGCCCTGTGATTTCAGCCATTGTATGGTAGCCAATGGCCGTGTGATCAAGGCTGGCGAAGTCAGATTGAAGCGAAGCTTGTGATGAATGGGATGCTGGCCGGTCAGAATCGACATCCAGGCGACATGGGTGCGCGCCAGTGGTGTCCAGGCGTTCTGAAAACGTTGCATGGTGGGCAGGATGGCATCGAGATTCGGCGTAATCGACGGGCTGAATCCGTTGATGCCTAACACATCCGGGCGCAATGAGTCGATGCCGAGAATAATGATGTCGGGTTTGCGTTTGCTTGGATGACTCACAGGCGCCGGTGTGCTCGACGTTGGCCACACGCTGAATACCACGAAGAGTGCGATGACACTTCCTGCGATCGCAAGATGTGTTGGCACGTGCGTTCGCCAAGCTGATTTCACGCCCACAATCAGTAACGCCAGCAGTATGCCACCAACAAACAGCACGGCGGGCGCTTCGGCCAGAAAGCTTTTTCGTAACCAGCCGTAGGCAGAAAATGGGTAGACAGCGCTATTGAGCTGAATCAGCCACAGTTCAAGCAACAGTGTGGTGAAGACAAGCGGCATGGGACGAAGCCAAAGTTTTCGTATTCTCCCTTGGAAGGCCAAGCTCCCCACCGCAGCGTAGACGGCCTTGACGTACATAATCACCAAAATGGATAGGGCAAATCGCCCCAGTTCAAGCCATACCGCGGGTGTGGTCAATGCTTTCTCAAGATAAACAGCAAAGTCTGAGTCATTTTTGAGATGCTGAGCCAAAGGCGTTTGTGAGGCGAGATAGACAAATCCCAAAAAAATCAACAGTTGATAGAGCCACGCAACTGCCACGACACGTTTTTGCAAAATACGTTCCTCTTATGAAAACTTGGTGGGTTAGCGACAGCGTGAGGGCCGGTATTCCTTCGGCAGTGAACCGCCACTGCAGTCCCATTTGACCGTGGATCCGGAAAAAGAGGGCGTAAATACGATGGTCCCGCCATCCACCACTTTTTGATTGAAGGTAATAATCACTGATGGGGCTCCCGTCACTTCTATGCTTTTGACAGCATTGCCTGTAATTTGATTGGGAGCGGACACGCCAGCTTGGGCATTACTGGCTGGCCAAGTGCGGTTGGCAATGTAGTAAGCACTGACAGCATTACGCACCCCAGCAGACAACTGAATGCCTTCGGCCACATGGGCACGCTTGACGAGGCTTTGGTAGGCTGGGATAGCGGTGGCCGCCAACACGCCGATGATGGCGATCACGATCATCAATTCAATGAGCGTAAATCCTTGTATCGGTGTTTTTCTCATGGTTTGTCTGCTCAGTAAAATTGATGGTGACTAACGAAAACCGGCGCGTCA
>RFGJ01000328.1 GCA_003696665.1 Gammaproteobacteria bacterium
AGGATACCTATCGTGAAAAAATTGAAAATCGCGTCGATGTTGGCCGCACTGCTCCTCGCACTGGTCGGGCCTGTTGTCCCCGTCCAGGCAGAGGGGGAAACCCCTCCCCAGAAGGCCAGGAATATGGAACTGGTCGGTCGGATTGGTGGTCAAACCACCGCCGTCGCCGTGCAAGGCCATTACGCCTACCTCGACGAGGGCGCGGGGCTGACCGTCCTCGATATTTCCGACCCGACAAACCCCGTTGTGTTGGGAAAAACTCCGCCGCTTCCCGGCATGGTATATGACGTGGCAGTGGAGGGCGGCCTGGCCTACGTTGCCGATGGGTATGGCGGCCTGCACATCATCGACGTGAGCGACCCGGCCAACCCCACCGAGGCAGGCTCCTACGACACGCCGGCGAAGACCAATGGGGTGGCCGTGGCGGGCGGCCTGGCCTACCTGGCCGATGGGCTTGGCGGCCTGCGCATCATCGATGTGAGCGACCCGGCTCACCCCACCGAGGCAGGCTCATACAACACGCTGGGGTGGACCTATGGCGTGGCCGTGGCGGACGGTCTGGCCTATATGGCCGCTGGGATTGGCGGCCTGCACATCATCGACGTGAGCGACCCGGCCAACCCCACCGAGGTAGGCTCTTACGACACATTGGGGGAGGCCAATAGCGTGGCCGTGGCGGGCAGCCTGGTCTACGTGGCCGCTAAGGATAGCGGCCTGCGCATCATCGACGTGAGCGACCCGGCCAACCCCGCCGAGGTAGGCTCCTACGACACACCAGGGAATGCCTATGGCGTGGCCGTGGCGGGCGGCTTGGCCTACCTGGCCAATGGTGACCTGCGGGTGGTGGACGTAAGCGACCCGGCCCACCCTGCTGAAGTCGGCTTCTACGACTCGCCGGGGTGGGCCGAGAGCGTGGCTGTGGAGAGCGGCCTGGCCTACCTGGCCGATTGGTCTGGCCTGCGGGTGGTGGACGTGAGCGACCCAGTCCACCTCGCCGAGGTAGGCGCCTACGACACGCCGGGGTATGTCTGGAACGTGGCCGTGGCAGGCGACCTAGCCTACGTGGCCGCTGGGGTTAACGGCCTGCACATCATCGACGTGAGCGACCCGGCCCACCCCGCCGAGGCAGGCTCTTATGGCACGCCGGGGGCTCCCATGGGCGTGGCCATGGCAGGCGGCCTAGCCTACGTGGCCGATGACGCTGGCGGCCTGCGCATCATCGACGTGAACGACCCGGCCAACCCCACCGAGGTAGGCTCCTACGACACGCCGGGGTGGGCCGAGAGCGTGGCCGTGGCAGGCAGCCTGGCCTACGTGGCCGATGGCGCTGGTGGCCTGCGCATCATCGATGTGAGCAACCCAGTCCACCCCGCCGAGGTAGGCTCCTACGACACGCCGGGGTGGGCCGAGAGCGTGGCCGTGGCGAGCGGCCTGGCCTACGTGGCTGATCACACTGGCGGCCTGCGCATCATCGACGTGAGCGACCCGGCCCACCCCACCGAGGTAGACTCCTATGCCACGCCGGGGTTTCCCCAAGGCGTAGCCGTGGCGGGCAACTTGGCTTACGTGGCCGATGACATTGACGGCCTGCGCATCATCGACGTGAGCGACCCGGCCCACCCCGCCGAGGTAGGCTCCTACGACACATCGGACACACCTGGGAATGCCTATGGCGTGGCCGTGGCGGGCGGCTTGGCCTACGTGGTCGATGGCATTGGCGGCCTGCGCATCATCGACGTGAGCGACCCGGCCCACCCCGCCGAGGCAGGTGCCTACGACATACCGGGGTTTCCTCTTGGCGTGGCCGTAGACGGAGACATGGTATACGTCGCCGCCGGAGATGCCGGGATGTACATCTTACGAACGCAATCCCTCGACCTCGACGCCCTCCAAAAGGAAAGCCGCGGCTATCTGGAGTGTCTGCATCAGACGGCCTACGACGGTTTCTACGGCTCACCCTCCCTGCCGCTGCCCGCCTATGATACCGGCGCGGCATCGGATTTGTTGGATACGTTGACCGGCGAGACATCTCCGCCCT
>RFGJ01000329.1 GCA_003696665.1 Gammaproteobacteria bacterium
CGACCATTTTCTGGATGGGGCGCTTCGTACGCTCTGCCATGCATTCAGATGTTATGTTGAGCGGCACAACTCTCAAAAAGAGCCTGCGCCGCCTGTGGCACAGACGGCCGTTCAGACGACGCAAGAGACAAACCAGTCCGAGCGGCTAAACGCTCTCAGCAAGCGCCAGGGCAGACAACACGGAAGAGCGCACAACATGGGCCGGCAGATACAATGTCTTCGCCACCCACATAGCCGGTACATTTGCGTTTTCCCTGCGTTTCAGCCACGCGGCTCCTCGTCGAATATTTTCCAAAGGGATATTTCCCACGGTACGCTGCCACACACACAATGCCTGAAGACACAGGGCTGTCTCCTCGATAGTGCTGGCTTTCATCCCCCAGGCACCATCAGGGCGTTGCATGGACAGAATCCAGTCCACCTGTTTTTGCAAAAACGGGCGCATAGTCTCATACGTCAGCCCGGCAATAACTTGGTGAGACACCAAATAAAATGGGGAGGCATGCCATTTGTCATAAGGCACGATAGAGGAAGATTGAGTTAACAATGAAATCACTTTCCTGACCGCCGGGTACCGGTCATCGAACCCCAAGCTGGACAGTGCCCACAATGCATGGATATTGGTAGTGTACGAGACACCGACCTCCATCGGGTATGTGATGAAATACCCTTCAGTTTCATAGAAAAACATGGGGGAAAGGTCTACTTCCCAGCCATACCGGCGTAATAAAGCCGTAGCCATGGCCGTATCATCGCCATCGTACAAAGAACCAAACGTAGAGAATCCGATTCCATATTGCGAATGCCATCCATTGTATAGCAAGGCCAGGAGAGAAACGAAATCCGCATGCATAGAAGTAGCCCAATCCTCAACCAGTCCTAAATTCCACACTACCCATGAACGTTCAAAGGCTTCCATAGGGTGGGCAAGGGGGAACCCCCCATCGGGATTAACTGCTTTTTCCAGGTATTTCCATGCCTGGGTATCATTCGGGTTGACACACAACAAATAATAAGCCGTTGCCGAGGGACTGTTTCCCACAGACCCATTAGGATTGCGCAGATTCTGTTGGTCAAGCCAACCCCGATATTCCCGCCCGGCCATTTCTGCAGAAAAAACCATGCTCACCTCCCGATTGATGGGTACATTACGAATTTTGCGGCGTTTTCGCTCCCCCAGGTGCTCTACAAGACCCAGAACACGTTCCGCTTTGCTCGGCAAAATTCCCAATGCTCGCGCTTCGTCCATTAGCGTGGGCAAAAGCATCTCAAATCCCACGGTAGCACGATTGACATCTACTACTTCTTCCTGGCGTGCTTTTCCCCCCAGTATGGATAGGGCCTGCACGCCGCGCTGGATGGCTCTCTGGTAGCGACGGGCATTGGGCGCTTCAGCCAGAGCCACAACAGCGGCCAGGGTACACATGATGTGGTCATGAATGACAAATTGCGGCCAACTCCCCCATGAACCATCTGGGTTTTGATGGACAAGCAACCAATCCAATGCTCGTTCGCCCAAAGGATGACCAAAGCGCGCCAAGCGTGCAACCCATGCCGTATCATAAGCCGTACTGGCGATACAACCCATATCCAGTTGTCCCAGTAATTTCTTGGCCTGAGTGTCCAGATGCATAGCATTTCTCCTCTATAGCAATACAGAATATAGCAACGGGCAATATCCTGGCCACCGGACAGTTTGTGCAACACTCGTGATTCAGTCCGCAGATTCCCCGGATTACACCGATGAAAAGCAGAAAAAAATCAGCACAATCTGCGACATCTGCGGCTAAAGCGGAATAAGGAGTGGCCATCAGGATACAAAGTATCCGGTCGCAAGGCAATATCTTGTCACAGGCTAAATGTCCGGAACCCACAATTTTCCCACCAGGCGTCCTACCCCCAGGGTGGTGTGATTGTGGGTGTCGTAAAAGGCACGCAGCGCCTCCAAATCGGGCTCCAGGACATGACGATAGTCCTTCGGGTCACGACCGCGCAAAAACAGATGGTCGTACAGAATAGAACGTAACTGGTACTCATCAAGATACATCGTAGGACGTACACTGTAATACAGATTTTCGCTGCCACCCAAAAGCGGGTATTCCAATGCACTGACCTCGAAAGTGACGCCAAAAGCCAGCGGGTTGACCGGTTCCCCATAATAACGGCGAATCAAATCTTTTCGAGAAGGAATTGCTCCCGTCTCTTGGTAGTGCTCCACCGACAGGCGGGCTATATCGTTGGCACTTTCTCCGGGCGGCGAAACCTGCATACCATAGAACAGACGGAAGCGGTCGTTCTGGCGGGTGCGCGTTTCCAGGTCAGTGAACAGGTCACACAACGGTTCCAACGGGGTGCCGCACAACTTACGACGAAAATCCCCATAAAAGCGCACACGCACCCCAAAAGATTCGTAAAACTCCAGGAATTCCGGGAAGGTCGCCAGCCCTCCCACACTGTATTTGACCTCATCATAATGCGCGCCGCGCTCCAGCAAACCGGTATACACCATAGGCGATACCAGGCTGCGGATACCGTGCCGGAAAAACATGCCAAAAATTTCGACATGTCGGCGGCTGCTCTGGGCGATATATTCCCTGGCCCACCCGGAATCCAGTTTGCGGCGGTTTTCCAGCATGAACCAGCGCCGCGAACCGTCCAGGAAAACCAGCGCCGTATCGGCACTTTTTTCGGCCACCAGGCGGGAAATGTCTTCATCGCTCAGTTGCAAAAAAGCATCGAATTCCATACTGCTCTCTCCCTGTGATGTCGGTAAAAAAACGCTCCCCTTCCGGTGTGAAGGGGATGCGTGGTTTTGATGTTCATTTGGGAAAGCGCCGGCTGTAGCGCCAGTCTACGGCACCGTAATCCCGACGCGCCGCACCGCCGGTTTGCACCAGGCGGACAAGCAGCCAGGGGGCAACCTCGAACATCAGGTACATCAGCCGCAGGTAGCCCGGCAAATCCAGGCGCGCTTGCCGGGTACGCAGGATGCGCAAAACACCATTGGCCACATCAGGCGGGGTCAGCGAAGGCAGCAGGTCACCCAAACGCGGCAAAGATGCGGATTGTACATTTTTGCGGAAGAAATCCGTACCGGCCACAATCCCCAGGCGCACGGTGGTCGCTGTAATTCCACTGCCGCGCAACTCCAGTTGCAATGCCTGGGTGAAGGCATCCACAGCAGCCTTGACGGCCGCATATGCTGTCAATCCGGGAGCAGTAAACAACTTGCCTGCCGATGAACTGATGTTGATGAGATGCCCATCCCCCTGGGCGCGCATGAATGGCAGCACAGCGCGCGTGGTGTACGTCACCGCGTGGTAACACACAGCCGTCATGCGCTCCAGGTCCTCCTGCGTCATCTCTTCGAAGGGCAACCAGCGGTAAAAGGCCGCGTTGTTTACCAGAACGTCCACCCGCCCGGTCTGTGCATGTGCAGACCGCACCCAATCGGCGGCCTGTTGTGCATCAGAAACATCACACAAGGCAAAGTACATCGGCCAGCCAGCCTCGGCAGCCTGCGCCTGCGCCTCGTCCAGATACTGCCGGTTGATGTCACACACGAAAACCGTGCCGCCAAAATCGGCCAGCGCCTGTGCAATAGCCCACCCAATACCCTGCGCGCCGCCAGTTACCAGACAGGTTTTTCCCTGCAAAAATTTACCACGCAATGTCACACTCCTGTATGCAAACGAGATTGCCACACAGGGCGGAATTATACACAAAAATTTTATTTTATGGGGAAATTCACATCACAGGGAGGGGTGCCGGCTGCGCCCGGACGATTTGGTAGTGCGGGCTGAGGTAACCGGAGGCAAACAGGTTGAGGGAACGGCTTTGAGTGGACGCGAAATCCCACAAGGTGACCTCCATCCCCTGGAAGGCACACACCGGGTTTCCGCGGTA
>RFGJ01000330.1 GCA_003696665.1 Gammaproteobacteria bacterium
CCCGTTCCAACCTGCTGCTCCGCCTTGATCACTCACCGTTGCCAATTCAAACAGAATCATGTCTCTGACTGTGGCATATCCTGCCGTTATGGACGCGCGGGCAGCCTGCAGCGTCACATCCCACTGCCCTTTCTCGACCAGCTGCTCGTGGCTGCGCTGCAAACGGATGGGAGGATCCATGAGAGGCCTGCCCCATGCCAGCTCATGGCCTTCACCCATCGAGGCCACCTGTGCAGCAATAAGGATTTTGGCATTACGCTGATACGGATCAAAGCCTTCAATGACTTTTGAGGGGTCGGCATCCAGACCCAGGCACTGCCCCTGGCCAAGGGCTTCTTTGACAATGATATCATCCCAAAAACTCTTCCGTTCTCCACTGTCCTCATCCAGTACAATTGTTTCACCACGTGTATCGCGAATCTGTCGGTGAAATGCGGACATCTCGTCTATACCGACTGAATCGCCGTCAGCGACCAAGGTTGTCTTGAACGAAAGTACGCCCGCACCCTCAGGAAACAGCCATAAATCAACCCAATGCAGCTTGAAGGGCATGACTTTTGCGCCCTCTCGGTCCGTGATGATAAAACGCCGGTTGGGCTCCAACCTGAGTACGACAGGCTCAATGGCGCCACGGCTGCCTTCAGTCGTGCGAAGCCGCTGTCTGAGCCATTGATCGATCGTCTGGTTTTCATGCCAAGGCGTATCTCCAAAAATGGCCGAATCGGCTTGGGGATTGAAAATTGAGAATCGTTTGGTTTGCTCCAGATTTTTCAGGCTTGGATGAGGGAACCAGCCGCTATCCTTCAGTGCCCGGCTGACCACGCCCAGATCGCTTTCGGGCAATCTGTGTTGCAAGGCAAGACAAAAAATCGAGTAATGCTCCGAGAACTTCACATCCCGGGTTGGATACCCTTCCGGCAGCATCTCCACTTGGCCTGATTGATTCATTCGGTCTCCTCCGATTGATGACCCCGATGCCGCATCTGGCACGGCCGATTGCCTCGCCAGGGTTCGAGCACCTTCAGTTGCTTGGCCGCATTGATCACGACCCACGAACCATTCTCAGCAAAACCCTGTAGTTTGGGCTCATTGCCTCCCCAGCACACCGGTCCCGTTCCATGCCAAGCACCCACGAGATTGCGGGGTGGCAAAGAGGCGCTCCCCTGCCAACCACCGTCCATGTCCATATTCAGCATTTCACGCATCGCCTGCTCCTCGGAAATCGAATGTGCCACTTTGATGCAGCGCCCCTCGTTCACATCCCAAAGCCTCACGCCATCCCCGCTAAACGACAGCGCCCGGTCGCCCTCCAGGAGATGGACGCCTCTGATCTTATCCGCATGTCCCTCGAGCACGGCAAGGCACTTGCCGTCGCTCAAATCCCAAAGGCGGAGGGTGCAATCCCCCCCACTCCACGACAGCGCCCGGTCGCCCTCCAAGAGATGGACGCCGTCGACCCAACCCTTATGTCCCTCGAGCACCGCAAGGCACTTGCCGTCGTTCAAATCCCAAAGGCGGAGGTAAACACTCCACGACAGCGCCCGGTCGCCCTCCAGGAGATGGACGCCGGCGATCCTCATCGTTTGCCCCTCGAGCACGGCAAGGCACTTGCCGTCGCTCAAATCCCAAAGGCGGAGGGAG